>NZ_MNRT01000010.1:0-8017 GCF_001916075.1 Clostridium sp. 29_15 | reverse complement strand
AGAAACTCTAGTATAGTTCATTAATATCACTCCTTGAGTATATATTAGAACTTTTAAACACGTTTATCAACATTTTTATTAACTATAGTTTTCTCCTTACTAAACAAAAACTGCTAATATCCATATTAGCAGTTTTTATTCCTATATGCTATTGTTGCACTTTTTCTTCACTATTATTTTCTTCAGTGTTATTTCCTTTTTCTGAACCTTCTAATGTGACGTTTTTAAATGAATTACTTATAATATAATCTCCATTACCTACTCTTATAAAGCTTATTTCAACCATATCTCCAATATTACTTAAAGCTACTTGTCTTGAAGTCTCTGTTGATACTGTAAAGATGCTATCTTCACCTTTTATCTTTAAATCATAAATGCTAGCACCATCTTTTACCACAAGACCAATTCTTTCTATTTCACCTTTTACTACTTCTTCACTATTAGATCCTTCCAGTGAAATATTGCTACTTGTTAAGTTTTCTATATATCTATTTAATGTTGTTTGTAATGTATCTCCAACAGCTACAGTATTATAGTTTTTCACATTTACCATTGCATATTGCTTTACCAATCCATTTGCATCTTTTAAAGTCATAAAATATGTTGGTTCTGACTGGATATTTATCAGATATGGGAATGTTGCTGTATATCCATACTGCTGTACTTTTCCTTGTGCAGACTTCATACTTGCATATTCTGTAGCACCTGATGTCTTATACATTGTAGTTTCTCCAGTTCTTGTATTAGTAAGTGTAAAACCAACTAATGATTCATCACTACCTACAGATGTGATACCAGTGTAGTAATAGCATGTATCATCATTAAAAATTATATTCATTCCATCGGTACTAACTAGCTTGTCCTTATCACTAAAGTTAAATACACCATGAACTAATTCTCCCCATTTATTTAAATAGTTTTTAATGTAGCTCATTGTTTGTATTCTATCAACCCATTCTGGAGTATTTTCTATATCATATATATTAGACTCTCCAGTTTGAGCATCTATAATTAATGTACCTATAGCTTTTTGCTCTAAGAATCCTATGGCATTATCATATCTTGTAATAACCCAGTAAGGCTTTCCATCATCATCTAATTCAAAAGTATAGTCTGTATGTCCAGCTTTCATATCATTTAAAAATGCATGTCTATCTAAATCATCAAGAAGATATGCTGATTCTAAATATTTTATTTTTAACTCTTCCCCATTTAATTCTGTTACTAGCTGAACATCATTTTCATTAGTGGCACTAACCTTTACATACCCTGGTGTTCCCTTATGATTAGTTATCCATTTTATTAATGATGAATGCTCTAATGGTGCAACATAGTATAGTGATCCATCTACGCTTTGAAGACTTAAATTACCTATGGTAACTTGACTTCCTAAACTTGGTATTTCACCTAACTTTTTATCTGCTAATTTATAAGCAAGCTCTTTATCTATTGTTGGAAGCTGTGCTAAATCTATATGATGTATTTCGCTTGAAAAATCTACTTCTTCAACTTCACCTATTAAATTTCTATGAGCACTTGGCATTACTATAGGACTTAAAATAATTCCTAAAGCAACATATACTAGCGCCACAGCTCCACCTACAATTATATACTTTTTATTTAATCTTAAAACTCCGTAACCTACTGTACATGCTACGAACACTGCTATTATTATAAACGAACTTAAAGTTAAATCTAAAATTAATTTACTTGAAAATAATAATACTATACCTACAAAGACATAAGTAATTAGCAGCCATTTTAAATATTCCGTTAATTTACTATTTGAATTCAAAAAAATCACCCCTCCGATTACATATTACACTATATTATATAATAATACAATATACTTTAAGAGGTTTTTTATAACTTTTATAGAAGTCTAAAAAACCCCCTACTTGTTTAATTATGAATGATGAATTACGAGTGATGAATTGTGGAATAAACTCACAGAGTTTTATATAATGAAAAATTAAAAATGAAAAATTAACCTGCATTATATAACTACAAATGCATCAACATGAGAACTATATGGATGATAAGTTTTATAACTATATTTATCTTCTATATTATTGTTCTTTCATTTCTAATTTTTCATTTTTAATTCTTAATTTACTAGTTGGTTTTTATATTTTGTGAAAGCTTGCCTTCTGCAATTATATATTCATAATGTAATGCCCTTGTAAGGCCAACATATAAAAGTCTCTGGTTAAGCAGATTATTTTCATAAACACTTTCTAGTGGATTATATATAATAGTTCCATCAAACTCAAGGCCTTTTGTTAAATATACAGGAATTATTACCACATCTGTGGATGGTGCACTTTTTTCATTTCCTTTAATAATCGTATACTCTAAATTAGTATATCTCTTTATGTCTTTCTCTAAGACTTTAGCTTCTTTGAATGTCTTGGTTATTATAGCAATGCTGTGTTTCCCCTCTTTACGTATCTCTTCAACAACATTATATATTTCCATTACACTTTCTCTCTTACTAGAAGTATATTTAATAACTGGCTCCTTACCATGTCTTAATACAGGCTTAGTTTTATTTAAACCTAAGTTTTGTGCTTCCAAGGCTCCATTTGCAAATCTAATTATCTCTATAGTGGATCTATAACTTTGTGAAAGTGCCATATAGGTAGCTTTCCCTTCAAAAACACCTTCTGTTATATCTTCCCACTTACTTATGCCCTTGTAATAATATATTCCCTGAGCTAAATCTCCAACTAATGTTAGAGAATTTCCTTTGGTTAAACTATTGATAAGTAATATCTGCAATGGGCTATAGTCCTGTACCTCATCTACTACTATATGCTTATACTTCTCTTTTTCTTCAATACCTTCCAGTATCATATGTATATATAAAAGTGGTGCTAAATCATCTTCATCAATAATTCCATTTTCAAAATTCTTAATGGTCTCTCGCTTAATATATGCAGCTAAATCTCGTGGTATCCTATTAGCTGTAGCAATTTCAAATAATTCATCATCTTTAAATAAATTTATATAAATATCATTGGAAGTTATACCACGCCAATTTTTAAAGTAATCATTCATTACTTTTTTAGATTCTTTTTTTATATACTCTTTAATACTGTCTCTTTCATTATAAACTTCAATAAGCTTTTTTCTTCGTTGGTCTCCATCTTCATATGTATTTTTAATAGTATTTATCTTACTTTGCCAATCCCTATCCACCATTGCCACTAAGCTAGCAGTCTTTTCTTTAAGCTTTAAGCTTAGATATCTCTTTATTTCATCCTTTCTCTTATTTAATGGATAAGCTTTTAAATCTTTTAGATAAAGTCTAGTGATTTCTCTTTTGGAAAATAGTACATATCCTTTTATTTCTATATCATTTATTTCTAAAGAACTACTTTCTAACAGTGCTATATATCTATCAATAATAACCTTAAAGATTAAATTACCTTTAATCTTTGATGCATTGGAGATACATTTTCTTTCACGGATATCTGCTGTCTCAATTATTTCCTTAAGTTTATCATCCTTAGTCCTAATCTTTCCTTTAAGCTTTAATTTACTTACAACAAGTTCTTGGAAGGTAGTTTCATTTACATCTGTACTTCCTAAGTTAGGAAGTATATCTGAAATATAATCTAAAAATAGTTTATTGGGAGCAAGTACCAAAATATCTTTTCCTTCCATAGACTCTCTATATCTATATAAGAGATAAGCTAATCTATGTAGTGCTATGGTAGTCTTTCCTGAACCTGCAGCTCCTTGAACTATAAGAGGAAGATTTTTGGGCCACCTTATAATATCATTTTGTTCTTTTTGTATGGTTGCCACCACTTCTTTAAGTTTTTTACCACGACTTTCTTCAAGATTTATCTTTAAAAACTCATCAACAAGTTCTTCTCCTTCTAAGCCGTTTATAAGTATTTTATTTATTTCTTCATCAAATATTTGTTTGATATTCTTGTCTTCAAAAAGAAACTTTCTTTTTAGTTCAAGTTCACCTTCTATAACTCCCATAGGTGCTCTATAGTAAGCATTACCCCCTGTACCACTGTAGTAAAGATCAGCCACAGGAGCCCTCCAATCAACTACAATTTCATCACCATCACTGGTGGATGAAATACCTTTTTTACCTATGTATATTTCTTCATGGTCTCCTAATCTTTCAGTGAAATCAACTCTGCCGAAATATGGATTTTTAAGGGCCTCTTCATAACTTTCAATTTCTTTATTTAATATTTTATATATTTTCTCCACATTTTCTTTTTCTTGATTATATCCTCCCTTAGATTCTTTGGTAAGGATTTTAAGCATATTAATTACTTCTTCTTGTGTTTTTCTCTTTTCTTCTAGTTCTTTCATAATCTTTTTTCTCTTATCATTGAGAACTATACTTTCTATTTTAATTTTCTCCTCCATTTTGAATGCTCCCTTGCTAATAAAAAATTATTTTAGAAATAACTTTATATTTCTATACAATTATTTATATTATCTCCAAAACTCCCTATAATTAAAATACTTTTATGAAATTTACTTGAAAAATAAAAGTATTGCCTATCAATTATGATATTTTTATCAATAAAAATATCTACGGACAAGCAATACTTTATTTTTTTAATTTTTAAAAGAATGTATTGGAGCTGGAATTCTTCCCCCTCTTTTTATAAATTCTTCAGATGATGCTTCATTAATCCTCATGACAGGTCCACTACCAAGCAATCCTCCAAACTGAACCATATCACCTTCACTATATCCTGGTGCTGGTATTATTCTTACTGCTGTTGTTTTATTGTTAATTACTCCAATAGCTGCTTCATCAGCTATTATGGCTGATATGGTAGATGCCTTAGTATCTCCTGGAATTACAATCATATCTAGCCCCACTGAACATATGGCTGTCATAGCTTCTAGTTTTTCTAAGTTAAGTGTTCCTTTGTTTACTGCATTAATCATTTCAGCATCTTCTGATACTGGGATAAATGCTCCACTTAATCCACCTACATGACTACACGCCATTACACCACCTTTTTTCACTGCATCATTTAGTATTGCAAGGGCTGCCGTAGTTCCATGAGCACCTACACTTTCCAAGCCCATAGTTTCTAAAATATGTGCAACAGAATCCCCCACTGCTGGAGTAGGTGCCAGTGATAAATCTACAATACCAAATGGAACTACAAGTCTTTTAGAAGCCTCATTGGCTACAAGTTGTCCTATTCTAGTAATTTTGAAAGCTGTCTTCTTAATTGTTTCAGCTACTACATCAAGGGGCTCTCCCTTTACTTTTTCCAGTGCTCTTTGCACAACACCTGGTCCACTTACACCTACATTAATTACCGTATCTGCTTCACCAACTCCATGAAAGGCTCCAGCCATAAACGGATTATCTTCTACTGCATTGGCAAAAACCACAAGTTTAGCACAAGCTATTGCATTTTCATGAGCTGTCAAATCAGCACATTCCTTAATAATTTCACCTATTTCTTTAACAGCATCCATATTTATTCCACTTCTAGTGGAAGCTATATTAACAGATGCACAAACTTTACTTGTTCTTTTTAAAGCTTTAGGAATAGACTTAATTAATATTTTATCTCCCTTATTATAACCTTTATGAACTAATGCAGAAAATCCTCCAATAAAGTTAACACCTAAGTCATTGGCTGCTTTATCAAGTACTTCTGCAAATTTCACATAATTTTCTTCATTTGTTGCTGCAGCAATAAGAGAAATTGGTGTTACAGAAATTCTTTTATTTACAATAGGAATACCAAACTCTGCCTCTATCTCATTTCCCACCTTTACTAAATCTTTTGCACACCTTATAATCTTATTATATATATTTTCCCTGGCTTTATTCCCGTCTGAATCAATACAATCTAGTAGTGATATTCCCATTGTTATTGTCCTAATATCTAATTTTTCCTCTTCTATCATTTTTATTGTTTCTAAAATATTATTCGTATTCACCATTGCACCCCTTTTACAACGTATGCATTGATTTAAATATTTCTTCTCTTTGAATTTTTACTTCAACACCTAATATGGATGCTTCTTTGTTTAATACTCTTTGTACATTTGCAAATTCTTCTGTACATTCCTTTAAGTCAAGCATCATCATCATGGTAAAATATCCATCTAATATAGTTTGGTTTACATCTAAAATATTAATTTTAAGTTTTGATAACTTATTGCTTATAGCTGCAATAATCCCCACTTTATCTTTTCCTATAACAGTTAATATAGCTTTCATTTTAATTCCCCCAATTTTTGTTACAATTATCAAATTATTCTATTTCTCTAACTAGCTCTTTACCTACACCAATTATTGCTGTAACTGATTTTCTAGGAAATAATATATTTCTTAGGTACATTTGATCCACATAAAGTAGTAATCCTCTCCGCTTGCTTCTTATTGATTACCGGCATAATTCCTGCTTGAATGTTAAATGTGCCATTGGCTCCATATTATACTTATTCTTAATAAGAGATGCTATGTCTAAAGTCCTGTTACTTGTAGCTGGCCCACCTGCTCCATAAGTAACACTAATATAATCTGGACTTACTCCTTTAAGCTCTTCTAACATTTTATAAATTGTCTCTATATAAGATGTTACTTTTGGCCGAAAAACCGCCAAGAAAAATATCATTTTTTCTCATTAAATAAATTATTAATTCTCATTGTTGCCCCCTATTATAACCTTTTATACTTAAAAAGAACCTAAAGAATATCCTTTAGGCTCATAATTAGCACATTACACATCCTTATCTTTCAGTAAATTGTTAGAATTAGCACCACAAATTTAATTGATATTTAACAATGAATAATTGATAATTAAAGTCCCTTAGGACTTTTATCCATAATTATCAACTTTCAATTAAAAATAGGTTGCTGAATTTCACAGGGCCAGTCCCTCCACCTCTCTTGATAAGTTTTTATTAAATTATATAAAATTATCCATTACTTGTAAATACTTTTATTTTATACCATTAATAAAAGTATGGAAATTATACTGCAAATTAAGCTTATACCACTTAAAACTGTCACTATTTGAGCTATATTTAATCCTTTTTCTTGCAGCCTAAAATGTATCTGACTTCTATCTGCCTGATATACAGGTTTTCCTTCTGAAAATCTTTTGAAAACTACAAATAAATTATCAAAAATAGGAACTGCAAGAGCTAAAATCGGTAACATTAAACTTAAAATTGTTGCTTGTTTAAAAGCACCATCTAAAGCAATTATGCTCAGGATAAATCCTAAAAAATTTGCACCTGAGTCACCCATAAATATTTTTGCTGGATACTTATTATATACAAGAAACCCTAAAATTGCTCCTGCTAATATCAGTGAAAAATATAATGATGGTGGTTGATTTAATATTATTGCTGTTGCTGCAAAAGTCAATGTTGATATAAATGATAAAGAACCAGCTAGGCCATCCATGCCATCAGACCAGTTTATTACAGTAGTTACACCAAAAATCCATGTTATTGTCAAAATAAATTGAATTATTGGTGGCAATGTAATATATATTCCTGTTAGTGGATTTGTAAATCCTTCAAATGATACACCAGATTTATATACTATAATAGCTGCTAATAATTGTACTATCATCCTTGGAGTTATTCCAAATTCCTTACCAATACTTTTATTATAATCATCTATTATTCCGATAAGTAAAATCATTAAAGCTCCGATAAATATTCCATACTTTTCATCAAAAGGATGATTTCTAAAAACAAAAAAGTATAATGTGAAAAATCCTATGAACATAGCTATTCCACCACATAAAGGAATCTCTCCTCTATGTATTTTTCTTTTCGTTGGTTTATCTGTAAAATTATATTTAATAGACAATTTCATTAAAAAAGGAATTATTCCTATTACTAATAAAAAAGATACTAACATAGCTAATATATACTTCATCAATTTGCTGCTACTCGAAATATGGACAAACATACCCATATTGAGATTTTTCCTTTTTCAACGTGACCTATTTTGTCTTGATAAACATAGACTACTTTAGTTTGA
>NZ_MNRT01000040.1:0-111635 GCF_001916075.1 Clostridium sp. 29_15 | reverse complement strand
GCACAAGATGGAATATCATTAATCCAAACAGCAGAAGGTGCATTAAATGAAACAACAAATATTCTGCAAAGAATGAGAGAATTGTCAGTACAAGCAGCAAATGATACAAATGCAACAACTGATAGACAAGCTATAAAAACAGAATTAGTAGCATTACAAGACGAAATTTCAAGAATAGCAGATACAACTAAATTTAATGGTAAAAATCTTATTAATGCATCTGCTTCAAAAGCTTCTTTAAATATTCAAGTTGGAGCTAATTCTGGAGAAATGATAACAATACAACTAGAAAATATGAGAGCTACAGCAGTTGGTGTAACAACTGCATTAGTATCTAATGTTGGGTCAGGAAGTGCAACAGATGCTAATAAGTTAACAACTGCTATAGATACTGCACTGGCTATACAAAATAGATTAGAGCATACTATTAAAAATGTAGATAATACATCAGAAAACTTACAAGCAGCAGAATCAAGAGTAAGAGATGTTGATATGGCGAAAGAAATGATGAATTATTCAAAAAATAATATATTAAATCAAGCAGCGCAATCAATGCTTGCACAAGCTAATCAACAGCCACAAAATGTATTAAATTTATTAAGATAATTTAAAAATAAGTTACCATAAGAGTAAATAATATTGCTTTATGGTGACTTTTTTTATTTTAAAAAGTATTTTAAGTTTTATTAAAGATAAAAAAAAAAATAACGACAATATAAATATAAATGAAAAAACAGGAGATGAATTATCGTGTATACTATGGAAAAAAGTAAAGATAATTTAAGGATATTAAAAGTAAAAACAAATAATAAGGAAAAATATTTAGGTAGTTATTATAATCATAAAAAAGATATAGATGATTTTATTAATGATATAGGCGAGATAAATAATGGGACTATAATTGTAACATATGGAATTTGTGATGGTGAATATTTATTAGAATTAAGTAGAATAAAAGATAAAACTTTTAAAGTTATAGTATTTGAAAAAGATATTGATTTAATTAGTAATATTTATGAAGATGAATATTATAATGATTTTACAAAAGATGAAAGAATTAAAATTTTTAATTATGATGAAAAAAATATAGAATTAATATTTAGTTTAGAATTTGATTTAGTTAATATTTATAATGTTAGGGTTGTAAATAACAAAGTATTAAATGAATATAACTATGAAGAGTGTATCTATATATCAAAATGCTTAAAAAAGTTTATTGTTCATAATATTATTGAACATAATACAATAAATCATTTTTCAGAACGTTGGTTTGAAAGTTTCATTAAAAATTTTAAATATAATTTAAATAGTGTATTTTTAGAAGATTTAACAGATAAATTTAAAAATAAACCTGCTATAGTGTTATCAGCTGGACCATCTTTAGAAAAGAATATAGCACTTCTTAAAGAATGTCATGAAAAGTTTATAATTATAAGTGGAGGAAGAACACTTTCAAAATTAAAAGAAATAGATGTGAAACCAGATTTCTTTGTTATGATTGATGGTGATGAAATAGCATACGATTTAGTTAAAGAAAATTTAAATTGGGATATTCCTTTGATTTTTTCCAGTGCCACAAATGAAAAAATACTTGAAAATCATTTAGGTAGTAAAATAAGTGATTTTTCAGGTATAGACTTTACAGGAACAGTAATAAAAAGGAATTTTAGACCAAGGGTTGGAAGTGGATCTGTTGCACATGTTTGCATAAATTCAGCTATTGACTTTGGATGTAATCCAGTAATATTTATGGGACAAGACCTTGCATATACTAATGACAAAGTTCATGCAGAGTTTTGTGAGGCAAAAGAAGATAAATATAAACATGAGGAAGTTGTTAGTAATGTACAAAGCAAACATGATATCTTTGTAGATGATATTTATGGAAATAAAGTGAGAACAAGTAGATCTCTTAATATGTTTAGAGAAAATATTGAAGCAATAATTAAATATAATAAGGATACTAAATTTATAAATGCTACAGAAGGTGGGGCACATATAAACGGAAGTGAAGTGAAAACTTTAAGAGAAGTTATTGATTTATATGAAAACTCAGAAAAAATAAATAAAAATTTAGAGTTAAAGCCTACTTTAACAAAAAAACAGAAAGATTTAGTTATTAATGAATTTGAAAAAACAATAGGATATTTAAAAGATATAAAAATTAAATGTAATAAACTTCTTGAATTTAATAAGAAATTAAAAAGTTTATATAATAAAAATAAACTTTTTGATTATGATAAAATTGCAAAAAAAATGGATATTTTAGAAGAAGAATTGAAAGAACTATACTTAAAAGTACCTTATATAAAGAGTTTAATTTATCCTATTGTTATGAATGTTGAAATAAATCCATTATGGATGGACAAAGATGGTGATAGTAAAGAAGAAAAGTTCAAAAAATTTTATGATAAAACTAGATTCTTATATGAAACTATGAAAAAAAAGGCTGAATATGCATTTAATTTTATAGATAAGGAGTGTAATATTAGTGAATAATAAAGATAAAAAAATAAATTTATTAAAAACAATGGTAGAAAGTATCGAAAATATAAATTTATATATGGAAGCAATAGTTAATAAATTATATGAAGGTGATGAAAAAATTGCTTGTGAAGGATTAGCTTTTATATCAGAAGAATTACAATGGATATTTAAAGGATTAGATATTACATCAGATATTTTTGATAGTAATGATATAGCAACAAATATATTGGAGCAATTCACAGAAATTGTAAGCGCTATGGAGAATGAGGATTACATACTTGTAGCAGATATGTTAAATTATGAAGTAAAACCATTACTTGAAGAGTTAATTAAAAGTATAAAAGAAACTATATAATGAAAATAGAAATAGTATACTCTAAAAAAAATCAAAAAGTAATTAAAATAGATGATGTATATTTAAATAGTAAGTATAATACAAGTATAGAAGCTAAAAAATTTATTGATGGATATAAACATGTACTTAATGATGAAATTATTCATGTATTAGGTTTAGGGTTAGGATATCACATTAAAGAGTTATTAAAAATAACAAATAATAAAAAAATAAAAATTTATATTTTGAACACAGAAGTTTATAATACCTTGAAAAATGAAATTGAAGTAAAAGATATAATAAACAATAAAAATATTGAAATTTATTTTGAAAATGAAATAGATGAATATTTTAAAACTATAAAAAAATCTAATGATATTATAATATATAGACCATTATTAAAATTTGCAGAAAATGTTGAAATAAAAAATAAAATTGAAAATTATATAATTGCAAAATCAGGAATAAAAAAATTTTCAATATTTATGGAAGAGAATAAACTATATAATGAGAGTAAAAACTATAAAAGTATTAGTAAATTTTTAAGTAATAAGGGAAAAAAAATTAAATTAGTAGCAAGTGCAGGACCATCTTTAGATATGGTAGTTAATGATATAAAAAAATATAGGTCAAATTATGATATTTACGCAGTTGGTTCAGCAGTATCAACACTTATTAAAAATGATATATACCCAGATGCAATAGTCATTATAGACTCGCAAAAATTTGTAGCAAATCAACTTTATGGATATAATGATTTAGATATTCCATTATTATTTTTAGCCACAGCATCAAGATGGGCAGTAGATAATTATAGTGGACCTAAATATATATTTTATAATGAAAATAATAAAGAAAATATAATTATTGAAACAGGTAAGACAGTAGCTATTGCAACAATTGATATAGCTATAAAATCAGAAGGGGAAAAAATAATATTAGTTGGTCAAGACTTAGCTTATGTGAATAATAAAACACATTCTAAAGCATATGAAGAAATGTATGAGGAAAAAGATGAAATTTTAGCTAAAGATAAAGCTATAAAAATTAAAGATGTTTTTGGATATGAAATTCTTACTAATAGAGGTTACATATTATTTAAAGAAAATATTGAAAAATTAATTAAAGATAATAATAAAATTAAATTTTATAATTGTAGTTTAGGAGCAGAAATAAAAGGTGCAAAATTTACTACTATGAAGAAATTGTTTGAAGGTGATGAAATAAATGATTAAATATTGCAAAAGATGTGTGATGCCTGATACAAAACCTAATTTATCATTTGATGAAGAAGGAATTTGTAATGCATGTAGAAATTATGAAAAAAGAGATGCAGTAGATTGGAATAAAAGAAAAGAAGAACTTATGTCTATTTTAGATAAATATAGAAGTAAGGATGGTTTAAATTGGGATTGTATTATTCCTGTTAGTGGAGGAAAAGACAGTACATATCAAGTTGTTACAATGTTAGAATTAGGTATGAATCCATTATGTGTTACTTCAACTACTTGTCATTTAACTGAAATAGGTAGAGAAAATATAGAGAATATTAAAAATTTAGGTGTTGATTATATTGAAATTACTCCTAATAAGAAGGTAAGAAAACACTTAAATAGAATAGGATTATTTGAAGTAGGAGATATATCTTGGCCAGAGCATGTTGGGATTTTTACAATACCTGTAAGAATAGCTGTGAATATGAATATTCCTTTATTAATATGGGGTGAGAATTCGCAAAATGAGTATGGAGGACCAGCGGCATCAACAGAAAATAATATTTTAGATAGAAAATGGTTAGAGGAATTTGGTGGACTATTAGGATTAAGAGTAAGTGATCTTATAGGATATGAAGGAATAAAGAAAAATCAATTAATTCCATATACATATCCCACAGATGAAGAACTAAAAGAAGTTGGAGTTACAGGGTTATTTTTAGGGCATTATATACCATGGGATGGATTATCAAATGTACTTTTAGCAAAAGCACATGGGTTTAAAAGTTGGGGAAAAACTATAGAAGGTTCAGCAGTGGATTATGAAAATATAGATAATTATCAAGTAGGAATTCATGATTATTTCAAATTTTTAAAATTTGGTTTTGGAAGAGCATCTGATTTAGTATCTATGCATATAAGAAGAGGTAGATTAACAAGAGAACAAGGAATGAATATTGTTAAAAATTGTGATGGTAAATTCCCATGGACATATTTAGATAAACCACTAGAAGAAATTTTAGAACCATTGGATATAACAGTAGATGAATTTATAAAGATTTGTGACCAATTTACAAATAAAAAGTTATTTAAAGTAGATAGAAATGGAGAGCTAATAAAAGATAAAAAAGGAAATTTAGTGAAAATTAATTATGACAATAATTAAAATTAGTTATATTTAAGAAAGGTAAAGCAATGAGTGTATGTATAATTGACTATGGAATGGGAAATTTACTATCAGTTAAAAGAGCTTTTGAAAAATGTGGAGCTGATGTGAAAATAGCAAAAAAACCAGAGGAACTATATTTAGCAACACATATTATACTTCCAGGAGTAGGAGCTTTTGCTGATGGTATTAATAATTTAAAAGTAGGAAAATGGGATAAGGTTTTAGATGAAATAGTTAAAGAAAAAAAGATACCTATTTTAGGAATTTGTTTGGGTATGCAATTGTTTGCTACATATGGATATGAATCTGGAGAAGTAGAAGGATTAAATTATATAGAAGGTGAAGTTGTAAAGCTAGAAGCAAAAGAAATCTTTGAAAGAGTACCTCATGTTGGTTGGAATGATATAAGAAAGATAAACAATAATGAATTATTAGAAGGTATTGAGGATAATACTGATTTTTATTTTGTTCATAGTTATAAATATGTAACAAAGAATGAAGAAGATATTGTATGCAAAACAAATTATTGTGGAGAGTTTACATCTGTAATAAATAAAGATAATATTTGGGGAGTTCAATTTCATCCAGAAAAAAGTCAAAAATCAGGATTTAAATTAATTAATAACTTTCTAAATTTATAAGATTGGTGGAGGAATACTTACATGTTAAAAGTTAGAGTTATACCTACATTATTGTATAAAGAAGTTGGATTGGTAAAAGGGATTGGTTTTAATTCATGGCGAAGGATAGATACAGTATTACCTGCTATTAAAGTTTATAATATGAGAGAGGTAGACGAATTAATTTTATTAGATATAGAAGCAACTATTAAAAGTAAAGAACCAGATTATGAGTCTATAAAGGAGTTCTCTAAAGAATGTTTTGTACCCTTTTGTGTAGGTGGAGGTATAAAATCTATTGATCATATAAGAGGTCTTTTAAGAGCTGGAGCAGATAAAGTATGTATAAATTCAGAGGCATATAATAATTTAAATTTAATAAGAGAAGGTGCTAAATTATTTGGCTCTCAATGTATAGTAATAAGTGTAGATTTTAAATGTATTGATGAAAAATATTATTGTTTTTCACAATCAGGAAATTTTAACACTGGAATTTTAGTAGAGGAATGGGTTAAAATTGTTGAAGAAGCAGGAGCAGGAGAAATTATTTTGACTTCCGTAGATAAGGATGGAACCATGAGTGGTTATGATTTAGAAATAATAAAAAAAGTAGTTGATATTGTAAGTATTCCTGTTATAGCATCAGGCGGTGCTGGTAAGTATGAGGATATGTTTCAAGCTATAAATTATAGTAAAGCATCAGCTGTTGCTGCAGCTAGTATATTTCATTTTACAGAAATGACTCCTAAAGAAGCTAAAATGTATTTGTCAAATAAAGGAATAGCAACTAGGAGTTAAATAACTATAGTAATGAAAATTTTATCAAAGGTGGTAAATAGATGTTAAATGATAAGGTAATTTTAATAACTGGTGGAACAGGATCATTTGGTAAAAAGTTTGTAGAGAGAATACTACATGAATATAATCCTAAAAAGATAATAATTTATTCAAGAGATGAGTTTAAGCAAGATTTAATGAAAAAAGAATTTATGAAAAAGGCGAAAAATAAATATCATAAACTTAGATTTTTCATTGGTGATGTAAAAGATAAAGACAGATTGTATAGAGCGTTAGTTGGTGTAGATTATGTTATTCATGCAGCTGCTATGAAGCAAGTTCCAGCATGTGAATACAATCCATTTGAAGCAATAAAAACAAATATAAATGGAGCACAAAATTTAATTGATGCATGTATTGATAGAGGAGTAAAGAAATGTGTTGCACTATCAACAGATAAAGCTGTTAATCCAATTAACTTATATGGAGGAACAAAGCTTGTATCAGACAAATTATTTATCTCAGCTAATGCATATTCTGGAGAGTTTGGTACGATATTTTCAGTTGTTAGATATGGAAATGTGGCAGGGAGCAGAGGTTCTGTAATACCGTTTTTTAAAAGTTTAATTGAAGATGGAAAAAAGGTGCTTCCTATTACTGATTTTAGAATGACTAGATTTTGGATAACATTAGATGAAGGTGTTGATTTAGTTTTTAAAGCATTAAAAGAATCAAAAGGTGGCGAAACATATATTTCAAAAATTCCTTCTTTTAGAATAACAGATTTAGCAAAGGCTATGTTGGATGATGTTGACATGAAAGAAGTAGGTATTAGAGAAGGGGAAAAACTTCATGAAGTAATGATAACAAAAGATGATTCAAGAAGAACATATGAATATGAAAATAATTATATAATATATCCTAATTTTGATTGGTGGGATGAGAAAAAGCATTTTACTAAAGGGGGAAAATTAATAGAATTGGGATTTGAATATGATTCAGGAACGAATTCACAATGGCTTTCAGTTCAGGAGTTAAGAAGAGCTATGAATGATTTAGGTATATTTACACATAAAAAATAATTTTAAATTTAAGGAGATTAGAATGCGTGAGTTAGCAATAAATGGAGGAAAACCAATTAGGAATACATATCTTGCTTATGGAAAACAAACTATTGATGATGATGATATAGATAATGTGGTAAGTGTTTTAAAAGGTGAGTACTTAACTACAGGGCCTATAGTAAATAAATTTGAAAATAGTATTTTGAATTATGTAGGTAGTAAATATGCAGTAGCAGTATCCAATGGTACTGCAGCACTGCATATGGCGTGCCATGTAGCAGGAATTTCAAAAGGAGATGAAGTGTTAGTACCAGCTATTACTTTTGCAGCTTCCTCTAATTGTGTTTTGTATTGTGGTGGAACACCAGTATTTGTAGATGTGGATCCTTATAGTTATAATATTAATGTTAATGAAATAAAGAAAAAAATAACTGATAAAACAAAGGCAATTATAGTTGTAGATTTTGCAGGACAATCTGTAGATATGGATTCTATTTTACAAATTGCGGAAGAATATAATTTAATTGTAATTGAAGATGCAGCTCATGCTTTTGGAAGCGAGTACAAAAATAAAAAAGTTGGAATAAAAGCTCATATGACAACATTTAGTTTTCATCCTGTAAAGCCAATTACAACAGGTGAAGGTGGTGCTGTTGTAACGAATAGCAAGGAGTTATATGAAAAAATGTTATTATTTAGAAGTCATGGTATCACAAGAAATTGTGAATTTATGACTGAAAATCAAGGGCCTTGGTATTATGAACAGATTGATTTAGGATATAATTATAGATTAACTGATATTCAAAGTGCTTTAGGATTATCTCAAATAAAGAAAATAGATAAATTTATAAAAAAAAGAAGAGAAATTGTTAAAATATATAATGAAAATTTTAAAGACATTGATGAAATAGTTATACCTTTTGAATATGAATATTCAAAATCAGGATATCATATATATGTTTTATTGTTAAATTTAAATAAATTGAAGTGTGATAGAAAAACTATATTTGAAGCATTGCAAGCTGAAAATATAGGTGTTAATGTCCATTATTTACCTGTATATTTACATCCATATTATAGAGAATTAGGATATAAAAAAGGAAGTTGTCCTATAGCAGAAGATATTTATAATAAAATGATAACTATACCATTATTTCCTTCAATGAGTAATAAGGATATTGAAGATGTTATAAAAGCAGTGAAAAAGGTTATTAATTATTATAGAAAGTAGGAAGTAACATGAAAGTTGTATGTTTGATTCAGGCAAGAGTCGGATCTACTAGATTACCAGGGAAAATTTTAAAAAATGTATGTGGGAAAACTATTTTGAATCATGAAATTGACAGATTAAAAAAATGTAAAGAAATAGATGAAATAGTAGTAGCAACAACTAATAATACAAATGATGATGAAGTTGTAAATCATGTAAAAAATTTATCTGTTAAATATTTTAGAGGTTCAGAAAATGATGTTTTATCTAGGTTTTATCATGCTGCTAAAGAAGAAAATGCAGATATTGTTGTTAGAGTAACGAGTGATTGTCCATGTATAGATTTTGAAATATTAGATGATGTTGTGAAGTATTTTAAAGAAGCTAATAAGGATAGGAATATTGACTATGTATCAAATACATTGAGAAGAACTTATCCAAGAGGATATGATGTAGAAGTATTTACCTTTAAGAGTTTAGAGAAAGCGTATATTAATTCAAATAAAGCATATGAAAGAGAGCATGTAACTCCATATATTTATGATGATAAAAATGGTTTTTTAAAAGAAGGATTTGAATTTGAAGAAAACTATTCTAAGTATAGAGTTACTTTAGATACTATTGAAGATTATATTGTAATAAAAAATATATTTGAAAATTTATATTTTAAAAATAAGTATTTTAAATTAAAAGATGTTGTGAATTATTTGGATAACAATTTAGATGTTGTAAATATAAATAAGAATATTGAGCAGAAAAAGCTATATTAACAATATTAATGAGGTATATATGATAACATTAAGAAAGTGTAATTATAATGATTTAGATAAAATATTTAAATGGATAAATGATGCTGAAGTTAGAAAAAATTCTTTTAATAGTAGTTATATTAGTTATGAATCACATATAAGATGGTTTAATGAAAAAATAAATTTAAATAATATATATATATATATTATTTTAAATGATAATAAAGAGATAGGTACAATTAGATTAGAAAAAAAAGATTCAAAAGCGATAATATCATATTTAATAGATAATAAATACAGAGGACATGGATATGGTAATGAAACAATTAAATTAATAAAAAAAGAAGCTATTATTAATAATATAGATATATTAGAGGCTAGTGTAAAAAAAGACAATATGTTATCTAGAAAAATATTTATTAATAATGGCTTTTTTGAAATTGAAGAAAATGATAAATATTTATATTTATATTTTCTTAAAAAGGAAAAGGAGATAGTATGAAGTTACAAGATAAAATTAAAAATGGCGTATATATTATTGCAGAAATGTCGGCAAATCATGCAGGAAGTTTAGAAAATGCTTTAGAATTAGTAAAAGTAGCTAAAGATTGTGGAGCAGATTGTATAAAGATTCAAACATATACAGCAGATACAATAACTATAAATTGTAATAATGAGTACTTTAAATTAAAAGGTGGACTTTGGAAGGGATATAATTTGTATGATTTATATAATGAAGCGCATACACCATGGGAATGGCATAAAGCAATAAAAGATGAAGCAGAAAAATATGGATTAGATTTTTTATCTACACCTTTTGATAAAACATCTGTAGATTTTTTAGAAGAACTTGGTGTTGAATTTTATAAGATAGCATCATTTGAATTAGTTGATATACCATTAATTAAATATGTTGCATCAAAAGGAAAACCTATAATAATGTCATGTGGTATGGGAAGTATAGAAGAAATAGAAACAGCAATAAATGCAATAAAATCTGAAGGCAATGATGATATAATTTTATTAAAATGTTGTAGTCAATATCCAGCAAATTATGACAATATGAATGTTTTAACTATAACTGATATGATAGAAAGATTTCAATTACCAGTAGGGTTATCAGATCATTCAATGGGAAGTGTTGCACCAGTTGTAGCTACAACTTTAGGAGCAAGAGTAATAGAAAAACATTTTTGTTTAAGTAGAGAAATTAAAAATCCAGATAGTGAATTTTCAATGGAACCTAAAGAATTTAAAGAAATGGTAGAGGCAGTAAATTTGTCTTTAAAAATTAAAGGAAAAGTATCTTATTATTTAAGTGAAGAAGAAAATTATAATTGCGCTGGCAGAGGAGGCGGTTACAATGGTAGCGGAACTATATATCCTGCTTCTCACCGTAATGGATTTAGCATAACAGACAATAACATTAGCATTGGTTTTAGATCAACATTTTATGAAAATAAGTAAAAAATCTAAAGTTAATATAAATTATGGAGAACCAATAAAATTAGAATATTTTAAGTAATAAATAAAATGGTGATTTATAATGATAGGAATAAGAGTTGATTCAAATAAAAATATAGGTTTAGGGCATGTAATGAGATGCCTATCTATTGCAGAGGCTAGTAAAAACAGAGATAATATATTATTTATTGTGTGTGATAATGAATGTGAAAAAATTATCAAAAATAGAAATTTTAACTGTATTAAACTTTTAAACAAATATGATGATTTAAATAATGAAGTTTATGAAATTAAAAAAATAATATATAAATATAAAATATCTAAATTATTAATAGATAGTTATTTTGTTACAGATTATTATTTAAAAGCTTTAAAAGAAGTTTGTAAGATTATATATATTAATGATTTTTTAGAATTTAGATATGATGTTGATGCAATTATAAATTATAATATATTTTCTGATTATATTGAGTATTCAAAATATTATAAAAATAATCAAATATTTAAAGGTACTAAATATGTTCCTTTAAATAAAGTATATGAAAATATATCGTATGTATTAAAAAGAAAAGTTAAAAATATACTAATTACTACAGGTGGAACAGATATAAATAATATAAATAGATTAATATTAAATAGAATTATAGAAGATGATAATTTTAAAGATATAAATTTTAATATTGTAATAGGAAAATATTTCAATATTATAGAGGGAGAAAAAAATTTTTATAATAGATATTCTAACATAAATTTAATAGAAAATATTAATGATATGTCTAAAATAATAAAAGAATCAGATATAGTAATTAGTGCAGCAGGATTTACAATGTATGAAATATGTTCCATTGGTGTACCATGTATATTATTGAGTAATGGGTCAGATTTAGCAGCAAAATCATTTTTAAAGAAAAAATCAATTATATATGGAGGAGATTGTAATAATCTTGATTTAGATGTATTAATTAAAAAAATATATTATTTAATTAATAATTTTGAAATAAGAAAAAAATTAAATAAAAATAGTAAGAATATTATTGATAAAAAAGGTTCATATAGAATATTAGATATAATAAATAATATATGATAATAATTATTAAGAGGTAAATAGCATGGATAAATATATTGTAGAAAAAAGTAAAGATAATTATGATATATTGAAAATAGTAAATGACAAGAGAAGTATATACATAGGAAGTAAATATAATGAAAAAAGAGAAATAGATAAATTTATAAATTTAGCTGGTGAAATGACTGAAAAAGATAATTATGTTGTTTTAGGTTTAGGAACAGGAAATCATATAAAAGAACTAATTAAAGCTAAACATAATAAAGCAAAAATACTTGTTATTGAATGTGAAAAAGAATGGAGTAATAAATTAAATTTTAAAGATAAAGATGTAATTGTGGCAAAAAGTATAGAGGATATTCAAAATTTTTTATATAACTATGTAAATGAATTTAATATACATTATCTAAAAATAATTCCTTATGCTAACTATAATAAAATATATGAAAAAGATATTGCTTATGAATGTAAGTATATAAAAGAGTATTTTGAAAAAATTATTATTAATATTAATACAAAAATGAAATTTCATGATGTTTGGTTCAAATATAAATTTAAAAATTTAAAGTATTTATGTGAAAGTAAATATATATCTGAACTGAAAAGTAAATATAAAAATAAACCAGCAATAATTGTTTCTGCCGGACCTTCTTTAAGTAAAAATATAGAATGCTTAAAAGATAATAAAAATGCATTGATAATTAGTGGTGGAAGAACTTTAAAATCTCTTTTAGGAATTAGTGTTATGCCTGATTATGTAACAATTATGGATTCAGGTGAAATTTCATATAAATTAGTAAAAGATTATATGCATAAATATAATAATCCATTAATATATATAGATACTATACATAATGATATATTAAATGAACATATTGGAGAAAAAATAATATTTACAACTGATAAAAATATCAATAAATTATATACAAGTGAAGAATTTAATATAAATATAGGTGGATCAGTAGCTCATATTATGACAGAATTAGCTATATTTATGGGATGTAATCCTATAGTATTTATAGGACAAGATTTTGCATATACAAATGATAAAGGACATGCTGATGTTGCTAATACTCCATGTAAAGGTGTAGAACTTGAAAATTATAAAGATAATGGAGATATATATGTAAAAGATTTAAATGGTGGATTAGTTAGAACAAGTATAGCTTTAAATAATTTTAGAAAAGATATGGAATATATAATAAATAATCATAAAGATATAAAGTTTATTAATGCTACAGAAGGTGGAGCATTAATAAATGGAGCTGAAAACAAAACTTTAAAAGAAACTTTAGAAAATATAAATTGTAATTTGGAAGATTTGACTATTTTACAAGAGAAATCAGATGAAAATATTATTGTAAAAAATAAAATTATAAACTGTGTTAAAAATACTGTTGTTAATATAAACAAAATTAATAAATTAAGTATAGAAATATTAGATTTATTAAAAAAAGCAGAACAAAGTATTAAATTTGATTTAAAGAATAAACAAGATATTTTTATTAAATTAGAAAAGTTAGAAAAAAAATATACTAATATTGAAAAAGAAATATATTTTTTTGAAGACTTACTTTATCCAGTTATATACGAAGTCAATTATGAAAAGGAATATATAATTAAAAATAATGATACTTATATGAATGAAATGATAAAACAAATAAAAAGAAAAGAATTGTATTATGAAAAAATAAAAAACATATATAAAAGAAATTTAGGGTTTATAGAAGAGATATTAAATGAAATTGAATTTAAAAATAGTTTCTGATAAAGAGAGATTAAAGCAAAATAAAACATTATTAAAGTGATAAAAATTATTAGAATATGTTTTGCGAATAAGTAAAATTTACTAATATTATTTATAAATATATATTCATATGATTTTAAAATAGATTAAATTGTAGAAATATAGACTAGAGAGTAGGAATAAATAATGGTTAGCAAAAATTTTAATATATTAAACTATAAAATATTAAAGAATAATATATTAACTAAATTTAATGAATGTAAAATAGAAGAAGTTGAGAATGAATTAAATATGTACAGAAACAGTAATATTTATGATTTAGAAGGAATTTTATTTGAAATTAAATTAGATATATTAAAAGGAAAATTATATGATGCTGAAATTAAATTAAAAAAAATATATATGAAATATGAATATAATTTTGAAGTAAATTTAGCATTAGGTGAAGTATATTATAAGAGAAAAAACTATTGTGATGCATTAAAACATTTTTTACTATGTAATATTATAGATTCAAGTAGAGAGTACGAATTTCAGTATATGTATAAGGAAATTTTAATTGAGCATATAAGTGATAATGAAGAAAAATATATATTGGAAAATATAATTAATGAAATTTCAAATAGTAATAATGTATATATGTTAAATAATAAATATAGCTATAATATTGGAGAGAATATTGAAGTATTAGGAAAAAAATATTTTAATGGACTTTATGACTACTATTATTATGAAAGAGATGCATTATTTAAAGATATTGCACCAGAATTATCTAATTTATTTAAGATAGAGGTTATTCCAGGAAAAATACATAAATATTTTAAATATAAAGCTGAAGTAGATACTGTAATTCCAATAATGAAAATAGAGGAAGGTAGTACTATTGAAATTTTTATAAATAAAGAAAAATATAATTTTAATAGTTTGCTTTATAATAGATTTTATTATTATAAAGTAAAATTTGGAGATGAAGTATTAATAAAATCAAATAAAAATTTTATTATAGGAGATATAATAAAATTAAAGTTAAATGAAAGTAAACCTAAATTAATTTTGAATATATTTATAGATGGATTATCTCAAAAATTTATTGAAAAAAATAAATTAGAAGAAATAATGCCTAATACTTATAAATATTTTTTAGATGGAGCTATAAATAATAATTGCTATAGTAGTGGAGAGTGGACATATGTAAGTTTAGCTAGTCACTTTACAGGTTTATCAACAGTTAATCATATGGTTTTCCATCCTAATATAAATACAGATAATATTAAAAAATTAGATTTATATACAGAGATATTTAAAGAAAATGGGTATAATACTGCTAAAATAGATGGTGAGTGGAGATGTTGTCCTAAAGTTGGATATGTTAAAGGAATGAATAGATATGTTTATCAAGCATCAATTAGAGGAATGCATGTTAATGAAGTAATAGATGAAGCAATAGAACATATTGAAGCATTTAAAGAAACTAATAATTTTTTATGGATTTGTATACCAGATTTACATGATATTGCAGATGAATATGAAACAAGATTAAGTACACAAATAGAAAGTGATATAAATGTACGAGTTAAAAATAAAACGATTGGAACTAGTGTTCGTAAAAAGTATGATATTGGTAAAATAGAAAGATATAGAATACAGTTAAAAAGAATAGATAGATATTTAAAAATTATATATGATTATATTAATGATAATTATAAAAATGATGAAGTAATAGTTTCAATATTTTCTGATCATGGACAAGGATATTTTATAGAAGATGGGAAAGATATGTTAGAAGAAGAGCGAGTAAAGGTGCCATTAATGATAAAAGGAAAAAATATAAGTAGTGGGCAGTATGATGAAATGATTCAAGCTTATGATATGTATCGGATAATTTTAAATGCTATTGGAATAGAAGATAAATTTAATAATGATGCAAATCTTCCTAAATATTTTGCTGGAAATAAAGAAAGAGATTATACTATAAGTGAAAGTATTTTTCCTAATGAAACTTATAAAGCTACAATAAATGATAAGTATTATAAATTCTTTTTTGAAAGTGAGGAAAAAGTAACTATAGATGGAAGAGTTAAATTAAGAAAATATAATATTAAATTAATCAATAAGAAAAACGATGAAGATGAAACTTTAAAAGAAATAGATATAGCTGAAAAATATTCTAATATAATTATTGAGCATATAAAATCAAGAATTATATTTTAAGAGGTTTAAAATATGGAATATATACAAAGTATTTTTGAAAAAATAATGATTAAAAATAAAATAGATAATAGTAAAGTGAAAGAAATTATACAAATAAATGGACTTACTAATAAGAATTATAAAGTTAGTACAGAAAATAATGAATATATTTTAAGAATTCCTGGTAATGGAACAGAAAAAATGATAAATAGAAAAATAGAAAAAGAAAATACTGTTTTAGTAAATGAATTAAATATAGATGCAAAATTACTATATTTTGATGAAGATAGTGGAATAAAAATAAGTGAATTTATAAAGGAAGCTAAAGCATTAGATAAAAATAAATGTAGTTATAAAATAAATATGAAAAAAATAACTAATATATTTAAAATACTTCATAAAAGTAATAAACTAATGAAAAATGAATTTAATATAATAAATAAAATTCAGGAGTATGAAACATTATTGAGTGAATGTAATGGTGAGTTCTTTGAAGATTATTATTTTTATAGAGAGCAGATATTTAAACTAGAAGAAGTAATGTGTAATTTAGGTAAGGAAATTACATCATGCCACAATGATTCATTGGCTGAAAATTTTATACTTGATAAAAATGAAAAATTGTATTTAATTGATTGGGAGTATTCAGGATTAAATGATTATACATGGGATTTAGCATCATGTATTTTAGAAAATGAATTTTCAAAATATGAGGAAGAATTATTTTTAAATTATTATTTTGAAGGAAATGTAGAAGAAAAAATAATGATTAAAGTTTTAATAAATAAAATTTATCAAGATTTTTTATGGAGTATTTGGGCACTTGTTAAATCATATAACGGCGATGATTTAATGGAGTATGGTTTAAATAGATATATTAGAATGAAAGAAAATTTTAAGATTTTTCAGCAAAAATATAATTTTAAAAGGTGAAAATATGAATGCAATAATTTTAGCTGCAGGTTTAGGCAGTAGGTTAAAGCCATTAACTAAAGAGGTTCCTAAACCTTTAGTTAAAGTAAATGGGTTAAGTTTAATTGAAAGACAGATATATTTATTAAAAGAAGCAGGCATTTGTGAAATTATTATAGTTATAGGATATATGAGTGATAAATTTAAATTTTTAGAAAAGAAATATAATGTAAAACTTATATATAATAATAAATATAAAGAATATAACAATATTTATAGTTTATATTTAGCACAAGATTATTTAAATAATACATATATATTAGAAGGAGATGTATACTTAACTAAAAATTTATTTATAGAAAATTTAAAACACTCTACATACTTTGCTGTAAAAAAAGAAATGTATGAAAATGAATGGGTTTTGAAGTATGATAATAAGAAAAGATTACAAGAAATTTATATAGGATATGAAAAAGGTGCATATGTGATGTCTGGAATATCATATTGGAACATTGATGACACAAAAGTGATAAAAGATAAATTAAATAAATTAATAAAAAATAAAAATTTTAAAAATTTATATTGGGATGATATTGTGAGAAAAGAAGTTGAAAATTTTAATATAAATGTAGAAGAAGTAGATTTTAATTGTGTTTATGAAATAGATACAGTAGAGGATTTGGAGAATGTACCATATTAAAATTATTTAATTAACAAATGTAAAATAATAAAGATAGGATGTGATTATATGAGGATAAATAAAAATATATATTCATTAAATATTTTCAAAAATTATACTAAAAATGTAAAAAATAATGCTACTGCTTTAGAGAGAATATCAAGTGGAAAAAAAGTAAACTCTTCTAAGGATAATCCAATTAAAATTGAGAGAAGTGAAAATATAAATATTAAAATAAGAGCTTTGCAAAAAGCAAATGAAAATCTTCAGGATGGGATATCATGTATACAAATAGTTGATTCAAGTATGGGGGAGATAAGTAATGCATTAATTAGAATGAGAGAATTAAGTGTTGAGGCAGCTAATGATAGTTATACTAAGGAAGATAAGGAAAGTATAGCATTAGAAATTGATCATTTGAGTAAATTTATAGATGAAACAGTTGAAAATACTAATATAAATGGGAATAAATTATTAGGGGATGATAAGGTAGTTGATAATACAAAACCAATATTAAAAAAGTTACAAATTGGTTCAGAAGTTGGAGAGACTATGGATATACCATATTATAATTTAACATGTAAAAATTTAAACATAGAAAATATAAATGTAATTGATAATCCTTCTGGTGCAATAAGTTCATTGGAAAAAGCGCTATCTGAAGTAACGGAGTGCAGATCTTTATATGGTAGTATATATAATAGAATGGAAGAATCTATGAATATTGTTTTAAGCAATGGTAATACATATGAAAACTCATATAGTGAAATGATTGATGCTGATATAGCATTAGAAATGTTAGAGTTTAGTAGAACATCAATATTAATGGAATCATCAATATCACTAATGAATCAAAGTAATAATTTCCCTAAAGAAATATTAAATATATTATCAGGGTTAATTAAATAAATGGATTAATAGATATATATTTTATTAAATTCTTATAAAAAATAGCTTATTATTTTGTGGAATTACCTAATTTTTTAAAGCATATAATTTTAATTAATCTTTCTACGAAATTTTTTTATGTTAATTTTTAAGTGTAAAATTAAATTTGAGATATATTAATATAATAAGGAGATTATAAATGAAAAAAATACTTATAATAGGTTCAGGAGAAGATTTTATAGACGTTGTTAATATAGCTAAATCAAAAAAATTATATGTTATTGTTTGTGATGGAGTTAAAGAAGGAGTAGCTAAAAAATATGCTGATAAATATTATGATATTGATATAAATGATTATGATAGTATAGAGAGAATAATAAAAAGGGAAAAGATAGATGCTATTTTTACATCATTTTCAGATAAAACTTTAAAGGTTTATGCAGATATGTGTAAAAAATTTGATTTAAATTGCACTTTAACACCAGAATTAGTGGAGTTGTTAATTAATAAAGAAAAAATGAAAAATAAATTTTTACAAGACTCCATACCAACTGCTAAGTTTACATATATAGGAAAAGATTTTTTTGAAAATGAGATTAAGGATTTAAAATTTCCATTAGTCATGAAACCTTTGGTTAGTAGTGGCTCTAAAGGAATATTTATAGTTAACAATATACAAGAAATACGAGAAAATATTCAAATGGTATTAAGTACTTGTAATAATGAAAAATTAATTATAAATAAAATTTTACTAGAAGAATTTATTGAAGGTGAAGAAGTAATAATAAGTGCTTGGGTATGCAATGGAAAACCTTATATACAATTTATAAATGATAGAGAATTATATATAAAAGATAAAGGAAGAGCAGGTCAAGCAATAAGAAATATTATTCCATCAAAACATATTAAATATATTGAAAAAGAAGCTGAGAATCTACTTAATAATATAGTAAGTTCATTTAAATTTAAAAATGGACCATGTATTATACAAACAATTTTATCTAAAGAGGGATTGAAAGTAATAGAAGTATTAGGAAGAATTTCAGGTGTTAATGATCATAAAGTAAATGAGAAAATTGGTGGAATAAATACATTGAAATTATTTTTTGATTATATTTTAAATGGTAAAGTGGATATGAAGTTATTAGAACATGATGATAAAATTATAAAAAAAAGTTGTATATTTTTTCCTGTGATTTTAAAGAGTGGAGTTATAGGGGATATTGAAAATTTAAATGAGGTGAAAAAATTATCATTTGTATCACATATAGATAAAATGAAAAATACTGGAGATGAAGTTAAAGATACTGGAGATATGATGTCTATAGCTGGAAGGATATTTATAGTAGCAGAAAATTTATATTTAGCATATAAATATGAAAAAATAGTTAAGGAAAAATTAAAAATAAAAGATATAAAAGGAAAAAATATGATAGATAATTTTTAAAAGAAGGAATATAGGAAATATTATGAGAATAAGAAATTTTTTTATATTATTTTTAATACCTGTAATTTTTGCATTAACAGGTTGTAATAGAAGTGAAGTAAATAAAGATAGAAAATTGGTAATAGCAACGCAAATTGGATTATCTCACTCAGGAACAATTTTAATGAATGAATTAGGTATATTAAAAAAGAATTTACCAGATGATGTTAAAGTTGAATTGGTAGAAATAACAGGTGGTGGAGCAGCTGTAAGAGAAGCCATAACAACTAACAATGTCAATATAGGTGGTATGGGAATACCTCCGTTTCTTATTGGAATAGATAAGGGCATGGAATTAAAACTTTTAAATGGATTTGCAGTAAATAAATATATGTTAGTAGCAAATAAAGATAATATTCAAAGTGTTGAAGATATAGGTGATATTGATAAAATTGCAATTTTACAATATGGAAGTATTAATCATATTATGCTTTCAATGATATCAAAAAAAGTTTTTAATGATGCAAATAAATTTGAAAATAATATGGTAATAATGCCTGAATCTGATTCAGTAGCTGCAATGGAGTCTGGCGCTGAAGTTTCACTTTATTTAGGATCACAGCCTACAATACAAAAGGCTATAAATTTAGAAAATACTCATGTTATTGCTGATGTTGAGGATTATATTGGTAAAATAACAACGGTAGTTGCCGTGGCAAATGATAAATATTCAAAGGAAAATCCAGATATATGTGAAGCTTATGTTAAATCATTAGAAGAAACTTTTCATTATATGAAAGAAAATAAAGAAGAATGTATTGAAATTTTAGCAGAAAAATTTAATATGAGTGCTGAAGAATTAAAAGATATATATAATAAAGTTTTATTTAGTACAAATATTTATGGTTTTGATGAAATAGGTGAATTTATGTATGAAAATGGATATATAGAATCTAAACCTTTAACATTAAAAGAAGCAATGTCTAAATAGAAAATCAAGAGAGTATTAAGATATGAAAAAGGTATTAAAAAATATATTTATACAGAGATTATTATGGATTGTGTTATTTTTGTTAGTATGGGAAATAACAGTGTTATTGAAATTAATTCCTCAATCAGCGTTGCCGAGTATTGGAGATGTTTGTAAAGAACTTATTAAATCTATTACAAAAGGAGAATTATTAAGGCAAACATTTAATTCTATTTCAATTATATTGAAAGCTATGGTAATATCATTTATTATGGCTCTAATAATAATTTATTTATCAGAAATATCAAAAATATTTAAAAGTTTTTTAGATACAGTAATATTAATCTTAAATCCTTTACCTGGAGTAGCTATTTTACCATTAATTATGATTTGGTTTGGAATCAGTGAAAATGCTATATTAGCAATAATAGTTCATGCTATTGTTTGGCCACTAATTATAAATCTTAACACAGGATTAAATGATATGCCAAAGGTTTATAGAGAAGTATCTATGAATTTAGGGTTATCTTCATTAAAATTTATAAAAGATATATTACTTTATAGCACTATGCCGTTTATTATTTCAGGATTTAAGATAGGATGGGCTAGAGCTTGGCGGGCTTTAATAAGTGCAGAAATGATATTTGGAGCAGTAGGATCAGTTGGTGGGATAGGTATATATATATATAGGCAAAGAGCATTTGCAAATCCATCAGGAATTTTCGCAGGATTAATTATAGTAATGGTTATAGGTATATTTATAGAGGAAGTTGTATTTAAATTTATAGAAAATAAAACTATCAATAAATGGAAATAACTAAACATTGATAAAAGGGAAAATAAATATATGAAAGAAAAATTAAAGTTAGTTGGAATAGAAAAATTTTTTTTAAATAATGAAAATAAAAGGATTATATTAGATAATGTTAATCTAACTATATATGATGGTGAGTTTGTGTGTATATTAGGTTATTCTGGCTGTGGAAAATCAACATTGCTTAGAATTATAGCTAATTTTGAAGAAATAGAAAAAGGTAAGATATTGTTAGATGGGAAAACAATAACTAAGTCTACTCCTAAAATATTCATGATGTTTCAGAGCTTTGATCAGTTATTTCCTTGGAAAACTATAAAAGATAATTTAGTATATGCATTAAAAGCAACTAAAATAGAAGAAGATAAAAAAAAGGCAAATAATATAGCAATAGAGTATTTAGGATTGGTAGGATTATCGGAATATATTAATAGTTATCCTCATCAACTATCTGGTGGGATGAAACAAAGAGCTGCATTAGCTAGGGCATTAAGTTTAAAACCAGATGTATTATTAATGGATGAACCTTTGGGTTCATTAGATGCTATAACTAGAAATGAAATACAAAAATTAATATTAGATATATGGGAAAAGTATAAAATAACTATAGTTTTTGTAACTCATGATGTAGATGAAGCGATAAAGTTGTCAACTAGAATTTTGATTATGGATGATACTATTAAAGGAATAAAATATGATATTAAAAATAAAACATCTTTAATTAAAGAAGATATTGAAATAAAGCAATATAATAATTTATTAAAAGATAAAATTATTAAAAGTATGAATCATTAAATAAAATACTGCTAAAATTAAAATAAGAAAGTATAATATGTAATATTTTGATTTGTTTAATTATTAAATACAAGATAGATAAGTTATAAATATATACAAGGAGTAATATAAATGTTTTATGTTCTTTCAATTGGTGCTGGTATTGAGCATTTGGAAAGTATTTTGTTGAGTAAGGAATTAGGTTATAAAGTTATAGCTGTTGATAGAGATAAATCAGCAGTAGGTTTAAAATTTGCAGATATATCATATATAATAGATATTAAAAACGAGGAAGAAATAATAAATATAGCTAAAAAATATAATATTAAAGCTGTATTACCAACACCAATAGGGAGATATTTATCAACTGTAGGTGCTGTGAATGATGCTTTAAATTTAAAGGGAATAGGAAAAGAATCAGCATTAAAATGTGTTGACAAAGTTGAATTTAATAAAGAGATGAAGAAAAAAGGAGTTCTTTGTGCTAGTCAGCTTGTGGCAAAAAGTAAAAATGAAATAATTTGTGCAATTAATAAAATTGGAATTCCATGTATAATTAAACCTAGATTTGGATCAGGAAATAGAGGAGTTAGAATAATATATAATGAGTATGATAAAAATAGAATTATCAGTGAGCATTTAAATGAAAGAGGCGATGATGATAGTTTAATTGAATCTCAAATAGTTGGGCGTGAATTTGGAATAGATGCAGTTATTTATGATGGAATATTCAAATTAATTTTAGTAAGAGAGAAAACAATAACTGAAATACCATATAGACAAGAGACTGGATATATATGTCCTGCTGATATAGAAGAATCATTAACTATAAAAATAGGAAAAACTATTGAAAATGTATGTAGAGGAATAAGTATTGATAATTGTTTGATTAATGCTGATATAATAATTGATAAAAATAACAAAGTATATATTATTGAATTATCAGGAAGACCATCAGGATATTATATTTCTAAAAAAGTTATTCCATATGTAACAGGAATTAATTTTTTAAAAGAGGGTTTAAATATGGTTTTAAATAGAGAGTATAATTTTACTGTAAAAAGCAATAAATTAGTTAGAATTAGTTTTTTAAGTGATTTGAATCATGGGTTGCATAAGATTCCAAGTAATGAAGAGTTAAAAGAAAGATTTAATCTATTGGATAGTAACGTTAATATTATGAAATGTGATGAAATTGATACTTTTAAATCAGGTAAAGATGTATATAAAAGAGGATTTATTTTATTAAAAGGAGATAGTTATAAAGAGATGGATGAAAATTTTAAAGATATTTATAGCTATTTAAATTCATAGGAGAAATATTAATGAATATAGAAAGAGAATTAAATAAAAGTGTGTGGAAAAAGCAATTAGAGAAAAATAAAATGTTATATCCGGATGAAAGAGTAGTAGCATTTTTTGCTAATAATTTTAAGGAGCAAAATAATTATGAAAAAAATGTATTAGATATCGGGTGTGGATCTGGAAGAAACTTAATTCCAGCACTAGATTATGGGTTTAATTGTTATGGGATTGATTTTAATGAAGAGTGCTGTATAACGGTTAAAAAAACTTTTGAAGATAGAAAAGGATTAAAAAAAATATACTTTGGAGATTTAAAAAGTGTTAATTTAAAAAGTGACTTTTATGATGTAGTGTTAATTTATGGAGTTTTATTTTTAAATGAATATAATGAAATGAGACAATTATTAAGTGAGATAAAGAGAATAATGAAAAAAGGTGGAAAAATGATTGTTAATTTTAGAGCTGAAGATGATTATTTAAATGGAAAAGGCAAAAAAATTGGCGATTATTCATATATACTTGATGAAAGTACAGGATCATATGAAAATGCATATTATACATTTTTGAGTTTTGATAAAGCTAGTAATTTATTAAAAGAGCATGGATTTAAAATATTAAAATATGAGAAAATTGAATTTTATAAAAATTGTTTGAAAGAAAAACATTCTTGGTGGATATTTACTGTAGAAGCTTAAGTTAAATAGTGTTTGAAAGTTGGTAAGATGTATATGGTAAGTAAGAAAAATGTATGTTGTATAATTCAAGCTAGGACAACGTCTACTAGATTACCTAATAAAGTTTTTAAAAATTTAGCTGGTTATTCAATGCTATATCATGTAATTGAGAGAGTAAAAAGAACTCATTTTATAGATAAAATAATTATTGCCACAACAAATAAGATTGAAGATGATGAAATAGAAAAATTTTGTATTGAAAATTCTATTGAGTATTTTAGAGGGGACAAGGAAAATGTTTTAAAGAGATATTATGATGCAGCAAAATATTATAATGCAGATGTAATTGTAAGGGTTACAAGTGATTGTCCAATGATAGAACCAACAATAATAGATTACTTAGTTAAATATTTTTTGGATAATAATTATGATTATGTTAGTCCAGGTAGCCCCGAAGGAATTATTAGAGGATTAGATACAGAAGTATTTTCTATTAATGCATTAAATAGAGCATATGATTTAGCAGAAAAAAAAGAAGAAAAAGAACATGTAACATGGATAATGTATAATAAAAGTGATTTTTTTAAAGTTGGAAGACCAAATGTTGAAGAAGTTTTTAAAAATGAAAATATTAGAATTTGTGTAGACGAACTAGAAGATTATAAATTAATGGAGATAATATACAATCTATTTTATATAGAAAATGAAATTGTAAATACTAGAGATGTAATCGAGTTTTTAAATAAAAATAATGAAATTTGTAAAATAAATAAAAATATAAAGCAAAAAATTAAATAATAAAGTTAAACATATAATAAAAGAACTAAAATGTGGTTAAAATTCATTTTAGTTCTTTTTTTATTTTTGTTAAGTAAATAGAAGTAGATAATGGAATAAATTTAGAAAAAAGCTATGAAAATTTTCTTTTGAATTTAAAAGTTGAAAATGTTTTTCTGTTTGAAAATTCAATGTTATTTAATATTATCAGAAAAAATAGTTTAAAGTTTTATAAATACTAATAATATATTAAATTATTTTGAAAATCATGTAGAAAACATTCATTAAATGTAATATAATTAAAACTAAAGTTTCGACATTTATAGAGTTTGGAGGGAAATTAATTGTCTAATAGTTTAAATACATATGACTTAATAAAGCGAGGATTAAATGCCGCTGCTGTAAGAAGTGAAACTATAGCCAATAATATAGCAAATGTTAACACCAGTGGATATAAGGCTTTTAAGGTTGTTTTTGAAGAAAAATATAAAGATTCTGGTTTTAATATGAAGGCAACCAATGAAAAACATATTCAAAAGGAAAAACCAGGAAGTATTACTACTGTTAGAGACGAAGAGACAAGCATGAATGAAAATAGAAACAATGTTAACTTAGATTTAGAAAAGGTAAATCAAGCAGCAAATACTTTAATGTATCAAGCATTAACATCACGTGCCAGTGGAAAGTTAGCATCAATGAAAACTGTGATTGGAGGAAATTAAAATGGGAATGTTTGATTCAATGAGAATTAGTGCTAGTGGATTATCAGCAGAAAGATTAAGAATGGATACCATAAGCTCTAATGTGGCAAATGCTCAAACAACAAGAACAGAAAATGGTGGACCATATGTGAGAAAGGTAGCTGTTTTTAAGGAAGCATTAGATGAAGCAGGAAGATGCAAAGGTATATCAGCAGTGGGAATAGTAAATGATGAATCAGAGCTGGAAAGGGTGTACGATCCTACTCATGTGGACGCTGATGAAGACGGATATGTAACTATGCCTAATGTGAACATATTAAATGAAATGGCAGATATGATAGTTGCTACTAGAACATATGAAGCTAATGCTGATGCATTAAGTGCATCTAAATCAATGTTTACTACAGCATTATCTATAGGAAAATAGGAGGATATAACAAATGAAGATAGATAATTTTACACCAAGTGAAAAAATATTTGAAAAAAGAATAGCAATAGAAGATGAAAATAAGGATGGATTTGGACAAGTATTTAAAAGTGCATTACAAGCTGTCAATGATAAACAAGTTTATTCTGATGAAATGACAAATAAACTTGTTTTAGGTGAAGATGTGGAAATTCATGAAGTAATGCTGGCAGCAGAAGAAGCTTCATTGGCATTACAAACAGCAGTTCAAGTTAGAAATAAATTAACAGAAGCAATTAAAGAATTAACAAATTTACAAATATAGTTAGGAGTGCTTAAGCATGGACAAGTTTTTAGAAGTTTTTAAAAAGCTTTTAGAAAAATTTAAAAATTTAAGCAAAGGTGTAAAGATAGCATCAATTATATCTGCTATAACACTTATCATAGCTATTTCATCATTGTTTTTTTATCAATCTTCCAATAAATATTCTGTTTTGTTTTCAGGTTTAGACTCAGCAGATTCAAAAACAGTTTTAAGTGCATTGGAGGAGCAAGGTGTAGATTTTAAAGTTGAAGGTGACTCAATTTTAGTAGATAAATCTGTAGTAGATAAGCTTAGATTACAATTAGCTTCTAATTTAACTATGGGAAGTACAGGCTATGAACTAATGGACTCAGGAAGCTCTTTTGGTATGACTGAAGAAGAATTTCAAATTAAAAAGCTTAGAATGCAACAAGGTGAATTAGAAAAAACCATAAAAAGTTTTGAACAAATAAGTGATGCAAGAGTACATATTACTCTTCCTACCAATTCGGTATTTGCCGATGAAAAAGAACCGGGAAGTGCAGCAGTATATGTTAAGTTAGTAGCAGGAAAAACTTTATCACAAGAGCAAGTTAAATCAATAGTGGCTTTAGTTTCAGGAAGTACATCCATATCTAAGGATAATATTCAAGTAATGGATAGCAATATGAATCTTTTATCAGAAGATTCAAGCTTTAAATTAGATGAAAATAGTGATCAAAATGTAACTTCTACTTCCATTGCAACTCAATTAGAGTTAGAAAAGAAGTATGAAGCTCAATTACAAAAATCAATTTTAGAACTTTTAACACCGGTATTAGGAAATGGAAAAGTTAAAGTAATGGTAAGTGCTGATTTAGATTTTGATTCAACAAAGGTTACAGAAACAGTGGTGGATCCTAATAAAGTAATAATCAGTCAAAAGACTTCAAAAAGTGAGAATAATTCATCAGAAGGTAATGATAATGCAAGTGGTAGCGGAAGTGTAATTGATGAAAATATGGGAAATACAATAGTTACCAATGATAAAAACACAAAGAGCACAACTGAAGAACAAACAACTAATTATGAAGTTGGAAAAACTGAAACAATAAAAATTAAAGCTCCAGGTGAAGTTAAATCATTAAGTGCATCAGTAATAGTTGATGGAGAAATCAATGATGCATTAAGAACTGCCATTGAACAATCTGTGTCAGCAGCAGTAGGGTTAAATGCTGAAAGAGGAGATACAGTTAGTGTAGCAGGAATTACATTTAACACTAAAGATACAGGAAATATTACTGATCCATTTGCAGAGCCAGAAGCAAATAATAACAATATGATTTATATGATTATTGCAGGAGTAGTAGGTGCTATTTTATTAATAGTATTTATTGTGTTAAGAAGTAAAAAGAAAAAGGCTAATAAAGAAGTAGTTACAGAAGAAGAAGGAAATCTACTGGATATAGTCATAGAAGATAAGATTTCAAAAGTAGAGGAAGAAGAATTAAAACCTATAGAGTTTGAAGTTCCAAATCAAAATATACATATTGAAAATGAAATTAAGAAATATGCAGCAGAAAAGCCACAACAGGTAGCTGATATAGTTAAATCTTGGTTAGTAGAAAGTGAGAGATAGATAAATGGCGAAAAAACAATTAACAGGTATTCAAAAGTCAGCTCTATTATTTATTACTTTAGGGCCAGAAGCATCAGCAGATATTTTAAAAAGATTACCTGAAACTGAAATACAAAAGATAACTTATGAAATAGCAAATATTTCAACTGTTACATCAGAGCAAAGACATAGCATATTACAAGAATTTTTAGAAATGAATAAGGCTAAAGATTATCTTCTAGAAGGTGGACTTGACTATGCTAAAGAATTACTATCTAAAGCTTTAGGACCACAAAGAGCAGGGGAAATATTAAACAAGGTAGCAGAAGCATCACAACTTAATAGACCTTTTGCCATAGCAAGAAAGGCAGATGCTCAGCAAATACTTAATATCATTAATTATGAACATCCTCAAACCATTGCATTAATACTTTGCTATTTACAAGTGGAAAAGGCAGCTCAGATAATTGCTGAGTTACCTGAGGAAATTCAAAGTGAAGTAGCTTTAAGAATAGCTACTATGAATACTACATCACCAGATGTTATTAGAGAAATAGAAAAAGTATTAGATGATAAGTTATCTACTATTGTTAAAACTGAAACTACAGTATTAGGTGGAATAGATACTTTAGTAGGTATATTAAATCAAGTTGATAGAACAACTGAAAAGAATATAACTGAAAGCTTACAAGAACAAGATTATGAGCTTGCAGAGAAAATCAAAAGCTGTATGTTTGTATTTGAAGATATTCTTACTCTTGATGATGTGGCAATTCAAAGAATTCTTAGAGATGTTGAAACTAAAGAGCTTGCTCTTGCTCTTAAGGGAGCTTCAGAAGAAGTGGCAAATGTTATTTATAAAAATCAATCTAAGAGAGCAGCAGCTTCATTAAAAGAGGATATTGAATACTTAGGACCAGTAAGATTAACTGATGTTGAAAAAGCACAACAACAAATTGTAGCTGTTATTAGAAGATTAGAAGATGCACAAGAAATAATTATTTCAAGAGGTGGAGAAGATGCATTCATCATGTAATCTTATAAAATCTAGTAATACATCTGTTAAAGGTGATATTGAAATAGTAACAGAGTGTGTTGTTACTGAAGAAGAGCAACATTTTCAAGAAATTGAAAATAGTCAAATTAAAAGCTATGAAGTCATTGGGGCAAGTATATTAGATAAGGCAAGAAAAGATTCAGATCATATTATTATGGAAGCTTTTCAATATTCAAAAAATATTGAAAAAGAAGCTTATGAAAAAGGATATGCTCAAGGTGTAAATAATGGATATGAAGATGGCAATAAGCAGGGATATGCAGAATCAAAGGAAGAAGCTAAAAGTATCATAGAAGAAGCTGTAAAAAAAGCTAGAGAAATTTTATTAAGTGCTGAAAAGCAAGTGGAAGATTATAAAATAAAAAAAGAGAAGGAAATAGTGAAACTTTCATTGGAAATGGCAAAGATTATAACAAATAAAAATTTTGAAAATGATGAAAGTGTTATAAGCTTAATTAATCCTGTACTGGAGCAATTTAGAGGTGAAGAAAATATAGTTATAAAATGTAATGGAAACTATATTGTGGCCATTGAGTCTAAAGTGAATGAGTGGAAAAAGTCATATGCTATTTCTGGGGAAATACTAGTTCTTGAAGATCCATTAATGGAACTTGGAAATGCAGTTTTGGAAAAAAGTACAGGTAAAGTTGTAGTTGGTTTAGATGTTAGCTTAGAAAAATTAGAAGAATCTATAAAGGAATTTTGTGGTGAAGAAGATGCTTAATATAGATTTTAATTTAATTAGGAAAAGAGTTAATGAAATAGATACTACTTACTGTGAAGGCATAGTAAGTGAAGTTATAGGTCTTACCATTGAAGTGCAGGGAATAAAAGCTTTTGTTGGGGAAGTTTGCACTATATATAATGTTTATAATAATCCTGTAAGTTGTGAAGTGGTAGGGTTTAAAAATAACAAAGTCATATTAATGCCTTTAGGTGAACTTGTAGGTATATCTCCAGGATGTATAGTTGTTCCTGAAAGAAGACCTCTTGAAGTACAGTGTTCTGATGATTTAATGGGAATGGTATTAGATGGTTTAGGTAAACCAATATATGGTGGAGAATTTTTAACTGGAACACCATATCCTTTAGAAAATCAACCACCAGATCCATTAAAAAGAAAAAGAATAAAGGATATACTACCTACAGGGGTAAGAGCCATTGATGGTTTTCTAACTTGTGGTGATGGACAAAGAATAGGTATTTTTGCAGGTTCAGGAGTAGGTAAGAGTACAACATTAGGAATGATTGCAAGAGAAGCAGAGGCAGATGTTAATGTTATATGTCTAATTGGGGAAAGAGGCCGTGAGGTTCTTGAGTTTATTGAAAAGGACTTGGGACCGGAAGGGATGAAAAAATCAGTGGTAGTTTGTGCTACTTCTGATAAATCAGCCTTAGAAAGAGTTAAAGGTGCATTAACAGCCACTGCCATAGCAGAATACTTTAGAGATAAAGGTAAGAAAGTTATTCTTATGATGGATTCTGTAACAAGATTTGCCATGGCGCAAAGAGAAATTGGACTTGCCATTGGAGAGCCACCAGCACAAAAGGGGTATACACCGTCAGTTTTTGCTAAGTTACCAAAGCTTTTAGAAAGAGCTGGTACATCAGATGTTGGTTCCATAACAGGTTTTTATACGGTACTAGTTGATGGTGATGACTTTAATGAGCCTATTGCAGATACAGTAAGAGGTATACTTGATGGTCATATAGTTCTGTCAAGAGCATTGGCTCACAAGAATCATTACCCAGCCATTGATGTATTAAATAGCGTAAGTAGATTAATGTCTCAAATAGCTGATGATAAGCATAAAGCAGTATCATCACAAGCAAGAGATTTACTTGCTACTTATAAGGAATCAGAAGACCTTATAAATTTAGGAGCGTATGTTAAGGGCTCCAGTAAAAAGATAGATTTGGCTATTCAATTTAATGATAGTATTAATGCTTATTTAAAGCAAGGAATTGATGAAAAAACAACTTTTGCAGATAATTTAAATAATTTATTTGCTATATTTGGATGATAATTTTAGGAGAGATTAATTTTGGCAAATGGATTTAAATTTTCTCTTGAGAAATTGTTAGAAATGAGAAAAACAAGAGAAGAAGAAGGTAAGAAGCTTTTTAATAATAGTCAGCAAGAACTGCAAAAGTCCATTAATAAGTTAAATGATCTTAATGATAAGTATAAACAATATAATGGAATTGCAGCAGGAGAAACTGTTATATATCAAAAATTAAAGAAAAATTATTTAATAGCTTTAAATAAAGGTATTGAACAAACTGAAATAGAAATAGAGAAAAAACAAAAAGAAGTAGATTATAGAAGAGAGCAATTAAAGGTTAGGCAAATTGAAAGAAAAACTGTAGATATATTAAGAGAAAAGAGATTTAATCAGTTTATGGCAGATGAAAAAAGAAAAGAAGAAATAGCCAATGATGAATTTGCACTATATGCTCATATGAGAAAGATTGGAAAGGAGGTGAAAGAACATGGATTTAGGTAATTTAAATGCTGTAATAGCCAATATGGGAAAAGTTAATAATAACAGTAATGTTAATGGTGATAATTCAGTTAAAACTGAAAATAAAAGCAGTAATGGTAATTTTAAATCAGTGATGAGTTCCAAGGAAGATTCTATTTCTAAAACTACAGAAGATAACAAAACAACTGTTGAAAATGTATCTAAAGATATAAATGAATCTATAGATAAAACTGAAGTTATTGAAAAAATTGAAAATGGAACTAAGGAGGAAATAATTGAAGAAGTAATGGTATTACTTCAAGCATTAAATATTCCAGTTATTGATAATAGTAATTTACCTATAAAAATTTATTTAGAACCTGGCAATACTTCTAGCTTAGAATTTAGTAATACTTCTAGTTTAGATTGTATTAATACTTTAAAAAATATAAATTATTTAAGTGAAATTGCTGATTTAAATATTTCATCAGAGCTAATAAATAACAATAACTCTAATGTGTTAGAAAATATAAATTTACTTAAAAATAATACTGTATTTGAATCAGAAAATATTAATATATTTGAAAATGTAAATTCAAATGTAATAGAAGAAATATCTTTAAATAGTGCTGAAAATATAAATATAGATTTAAATCAAGAAACATTATCTAATACAACAAATTTACCACTTGAAGAAATTGTTAAAACTTTAAATTTAGAAGAAGATAAAGTTGTTACAAAGGATAATATAGATAAACTATTAACTGTTTTATGTGATAAAGATGGCAATGAAATTAAAAAGGATAAATTTATAGAAGTTGTGGATAGTTCTAAAGGCGAAAGTAAAAAAGATACTTCACAAGGTGTTGAAATGTTAAAGATGGTGTTTAATATAGATAAATCTAATGGTGAGCAAAAAGGTGAAGAAGATATTTTAGCCAAGCTTATGACAATGGATGAAGACACAAATAAAGTTAAAGATTACATAGTGGAAGACACACCTATATTTACAGAAGTTTTAAATAGTAAAAATGATGTTGCTTCAAATATAATATCAGAAGTGAAGCCTGTGGCAGTTTCAAGAGAAACAGTAGCTACTGATGTGGTTTCTAATGTTAAATATATGGTTAAAAATCAAGTGGAGCAACTTACTGTAAAGATATATCCTAAGGAATTAGGTGAAATAACCATAAAGATAATATCTGAAGATGGAATAATGAAGGCAGATATTAAATCAACATCTAAAGAAACATATACATTATTAAATTCTAATATGGAAGAAATTAAAAAGCATTTAAGCAATGAAAGTTTAATTATTAAAGAAGTAAATATTGGCTTATATGAAGATACTACTTATTATAGTGGACAAGGTTTTAGTAATGAATTTAATGATGAAAGAAATAAAGAAAATTATTCTGTAGAAGATAATGATTCTATAAATATACATAAAGAAGAAAATGAAGAAATTTCAGAAGAAATTTCTAATGTTAACTTATTAGCATAGGAGAGAATACATATGTCAGATATAAGTACAATTTCAGGGCAAAGTAGAGCTGGTGGTAATTATACTGTTGGAGGCAAAACTGATAGAGGAACTTCAATTGTTGAAGCAGGTGGAAGTGTAGATAAAAATGCATTTTTACAAATATTAGTGGCAGAATTATCTAATTTAGATCCAACGGCTGATACAGATTCAACACAATACATATCACAATTAGCACAGTTTTCAACTATGGAACAAATGTCTAATTTAAATACTACAATGTCTAATTCAGCAGCATATAACTTAGTAGGTAAAGGTGTTACAGTTAATGTTCTTGATAATAAAGGTATTCCTTACACTGGTATAGTTAGAGGAGTAAGTGGAAACAATGGTACAAGTTATACAGTATCAATAGAGGTTTATGAGGATAATCAAACAAAGTATATTGATGTTCCAATGAGTAGTATTCAAACAGTTTTAGATGTAGGAGACTCATCACTTTCAGCTTTAAACAATATGAATACAAATATTGCAATGATGACAGCAAGTTCATATATAGGAAAGTATGTGGAACTTACTGAAGGTAAAGAAGATGGTAGCAGTGAAAAGGTAACAGGACAAGTTATGTCTGTATCTAGAGAAAATGGTGCTATAAATATTAAAGTTAAGCTTTTAGATGGAGAGGTAAAGACTTACGACTATAGTTTAGTTGAAAAGGTGCAAGATACTCCAATATAACAAAAGAAGGTGAGTTATGGGGTATAGAATAGTTAATGGAAGAGCATATGCTGTAGGTAATTTTTTTAACCTGGAAAGTGAATCAAAATTAACTAATGGCAATACAGGAGAAGTTAGCTTTAATGATGTATTAAATAATGTAAAGACAGAAAATGAAGGATTTATTTTATCTAAACATGCTTGTAAAAGATTCAATGAAATAAGCTTTTCAAGAGATGATATGAATGTGATAAATAATGGTTTCAATTTAGCAAAAGAAAAGGGTGCTAAAAATGCAGTGTTTATATATAAGGATGTGGCATTAATAGCTAATATAAAAAATAGAACAATAATAACTGCTGTAGAGAAAGAAAGAGCAGAAAATAATGTTTTTACCAATATAGATAGTGTAGTTATATTATAAAAATTTATTAGGCTGGACCAAATATGGAAGCCTTGTCTTGTGGAAAGATAGAAGCAAGAAACAAATGAAAAATTTTTAGGAGGAAATATTTATGTTAAGATCGTTATATTCAGGGATTTCAGGAATGAAAGTAAATCAAACTAAGTTAGACGTTATAGGTAATAACTTAGCCAATGTAAGTACAACAGCATTTAAAGGATCAAGAGTAAATTTCAGTACTACAATAAGTCAAACATTAGGTAGTGCCAGTGCAGCATCAGATTCTTTAGGAGGTGTTAATGGTAAGCAAATAGGTCTTGGAGCACAAATTTCAAGTATTGATAAAATAATGTCTCAAGGTTCAATGCAATCAACATCAAGATCTCTTGACGTGGCAGTAGATGGAAGTGGATACTTTATGGTAGCTACAGGGCCAGCACTTACAGGAGGAAATACTGATGCTATAACAATAAAGGATAATGGAGTAGAAAATATGCCAGCTAACAATTCATTGGCATATACAAGAGATGGTTCTTTTGTGTTAGATAATGAAGGTAATCTTTTAACTTCAAAAGGTTATAGAGTTTTAGGATTTGCTATGAAAACAAATGATAATAATAATAATAATGGAGATAACATAAGACCAGATGGAACAGTGTTGTATGTGGAATCAAATAATCAAACAGAAGCTATAGATGATAAATTAGTATCTTTAAAAATTCCAGATAAAGTAACTAAAATTGATAAAGCAGGTAAAGAAACCCAAGTTGCAGTAAAGAGTTTTAATATATCATCTGATGGATTAATAACAGGTGTATTAGAAACTGGTGAAATAACAGCTCTTGGTCAAATAGCTATGTCAAGCTTTAAAAATGAAGTTGGTTTAACAGATATAGGAAACAATATGTATGAACCTTCAGGAAGTTCAGGAGCAGCAATAATTTCAAGTGGTAAAAATAGTCCAACTAATAGGAATAGCTCAGGATATGGAGATATTCTTCAAGGATATTTAGAAATGTCAGGAGTAGATATGGCAGAACAATTTACTGATATGATAGTTGCTACTAAAGCTTTCCAAGCAGCAGGAAAAACAATCACTACAGGTGATGAAATTCTTTCAGAAATAATTAACTTAAAGAGATAGTTTGTAAATTATCAATTATGAGTAATGAATGATGGATTAAATTTAATTTATCATTCAGCTCATAAATTATAGTAAAAAATTGAATTACCAAAAATGAGTTAATTATTTTTAATTGATTCATTATTGGTAATTCAATAAAGATGAAGGGATGTTAGTATGATTGATTTAACAGCAATGAATAATAAAGAATTTACTTTAAATGCAGATCATATAGAAAAGATTGAAGAAGTTCCTGAAACTTTAATAACACTTACCAATGGGAAAAAGTATATTGTTTTAGAAACTATACATGAAGTAAAAGATAAGGTTATAAGATATAAAAATAGAATAGCTACGTATAGAATTTAGGGGGAAATTGATGTGAAGAAAACAGATATTATGACGCCGGCTGGGTTTGTACTTGGAGCTGCCTTAATAGGATATGGAATTGTTTCTGGAGGTCCTTTTAGTATATTTATTGATATTCCATCAATATTCATATGTGTTGGAGGATCTTTAAGTGCTTTATTTATCACATATACTATGGATGAAATCAAAGAGATGTTTGGAAGTCTTGGTAATGCATTTAAAGAAAGTAGTGCTTCTCAAAAAGATATAATAGTCCAGTTTTCAAATCTTTCACAAAGAGCAAGAAAAGACGGTTTATTATCTTTAGAAGAAGATATAAGTAATTTAGAAGATCCATTCTTAAAAAAGGGTATGCAAATGGTTGTTGATGGTATTGAGCCGGAAACTATTAAGGAAATATTAGAGCTAGATATATATGAAACTGAAAATAGAGGAATGAATGTGGCAGGTATGTATACTGCTTGGGGTGGATATGCTCCAGGATTTGGTATGATAGGTACATTAATAGGGCTAGTTCAAATGATGCAAAACTTAAATGATATTCAAAGTATAGCTGTTGGTATGGGAGTTGCACTTCTTACAACTTTCTATGGTTCATTCCTAGCTAATTACTTTTGTAATCCAATAGGTGCAAATTTAAAAAGACAATGTGCATTAGAAACTGGTACAAGAACTATGATGTTAGAAGGTATCTTAGCAATACAATCAGGTGTTAACCCAAGAATTGTAGAAGAAAAACTTTTAACTTATTTATCTGCAAAAGAAAGATTAGAATATATAAATAGTAATACAGAAAATACAGAAGGAGTTGCATAAGTTATGGCAAGGAAAAAAGTACAGCGTGATGAACCAAGCGGTGATGAATGGTTAGCTACCTACTCTGATTGTGTTACTCTTTTGATGACTTTTTTTGTTCTTTTATATGCAATGTCTTCTACTGATGAAGCTAAAATGAGAGCACTTTCTCAAGCTTTTAGAAGTGTAATGGCAGGTGAAGTTGGTGATAGTATTTTAGAATATAATTTATATAATGGTGATGTTCCTTTAATTGGTGGAGAAACACCAACAGATACTGTAGATGGTGAAAATATTGAAGAAAGTATGTACTATCAAGTAAGTAAATTTGTTAAGGAGCATGAATTAGAAGCGGCAGTGGAAATAATTGAAACTGAACAAGGTGTTGCCATTCAAGTTAAAGAAAGTATACTTTTTGAAACTTCAAAGTCAACTTTAAGGGAAGATAGCAAGGCAGTATTATCATCTATTGCAGAATTATTATCTTCGATAGATAATACTATTGTGGTAGAAGGGCATACTGATAATAGACCTATTTCTACAGCAGAATTCCCTTCTAACTGGGAATTGTCAGTGGATAGAGCTGTAAATGTAGTAAAATATTTTGTTGAAAATACAGGCATAGATCCAAAAAGATTAAGTGCTACAGGATATGGTGAACATCATCCAGTGGTACCTAATGATACTGAAGAAAATATGGCTAAAAATAGAAGAGTAAATATTTTAATTATAGCTGATGATAAGGAGTAAGAAATGGCAGAAGAAAAGAAAAAAGGTAAAGGTAAACTAATTATTATTATAGTTGTAGCATTATTACTGCTAGGTGGGGGAGTTTTTGCTGGAGTATATTATGGTATGTCAAAGGCAAATTCTGAAGAAGCACCAATAGTAGAAGCTTATACTGAATTAGGGCAATTGCTTGTAAATTTAAGTGATGAAGGTAGCAAAAAATATGTGCAAATGACTGCTACTGTTACTTATGACAGTTCTAATACAGAAGTAGGAGAAGAAATTACTACTAAGCTTGTTGCTTTAAGAGATTCAGCAATATTTTATTTAAAATCTTTAAAAACTTCAGATTTTACTGCTGATAATGAAGTTAATTTAAAGAGAGATTTAGTACAAAGATTAAATTCAAATTTAAAATCTGGAACTATTATAGATATTAAATTTAATGAACTTTTAGTTCAATAATAGGAAGTACATATATATGGAATTTGTATTGATGAGTATTAAAATTATAGGAACATTAATAGTTCTTATACTTTTAATGCTCTTACTATTAAAATTTAATGAAAGCAAATTAAATGAGGTAAATTCAAGAAAAACTATAAGAATAATTGAAAGAACTCAGTTATCAAAAGATGTATCTTTACAAATAATAAAGATAGGAAAAAAAGCATATGTAATGTCAGTATCACCTTCTAAAGGTGAATTTATAAAAGAGCTAACTGAAGAAGAGCTAAATGAGATTGAAGTTTTAAAGAAATTTGAAATTGAAAAAAATAAAGAAGCTTTTAATAATATTATAAAGCCTTTTGAGGAAGTAATAAATAAACTAAAGAAAAGGAAAAATAAATATGAAAAATAAAAAAGCTTATAAATTAATAGTGTTTTTTATAATAGCAATTACTTTCATGATTCCAAAGGAAGCTTTTGCATCGCCACATTTTAATTTATCTGTTAGTAGTGGAGATACTCCAGCAGATTATGTGGATAGTATAAAAATACTTATATTTTTTACAATGTTAACATTATTACCATCATTTATAATAATGTTTACATCATTTACTAGAATAACGGTGGTCTTTTCATTATTAAAGAATGCCATAGGAGCGCAGCAATCAATACCTAGTCAAATTTTAGTTGGATTAGCTATTTTTTTAACTATTTTCATAATGCAACCAGTATATACAGAAATAAATGAAGTTGCATTAAAGCCGTATTCAAATGAAGAAATAACTTTTGAGCAAGCACTTGAAAATGCATCTAATCCACTAAAGGATTTTATGTTAAAAGAAACAAGGCAAAAGGATTTGGAATTATTTGTTGATGCCGCAAAGCTTAATAGTGGAGAGTTAACAAGAGAAAATATTCCTTTATATTCTATTGTTCCTGCTTTTGCCATAAGTGAATTAAAAACAGCATTTCAAATAGGGTTTTTATTATTTGTACCATTTATGGTAATAGATATGATAGTAGCCAGTGTGCTTATGTCTATGGGTATGATGATGATTCCACCAACAGTTATATCTTTGGCATTTAAATTGTTATTATTTGTAATGGTAGATGGATGGAATTTAATTATAAAATCATTAATTACAAGTTTTTCGTGAGGTGAATAAAATTGAGTGAAGCACTATTAAATGGAATAATAAAAGAATCTATAATGACAGTAATAAAGGTGGCAGGACCTTTTTTAGCTGCTGGATTAATTATAGGTCTTATAATAAGTATAATTCAAGCAACAACCCAAATACAGGAACAAACTTTAACTTTTGTTCCAAAATTGTTAGGAATATGTGCAATAGGATTATTTTTAGCTTCTTGGATATCAAAAACTATGGTTCAATATACAGAAAATATATATAATATCATTACTAAGATATCTTAGGAGGATAAATGATAGATTCAGAAATTATTTTTACTGTTATGTTTATCTTCGTAAGGTTATCAGCATTTTTTATAGTTTTTAATATTATTTTTCCAAATGGAACACCAAAGGTACTGAAATTAGCTATTCCAATGATTTTAGCTTTTGCAATTGAACCAACGGTTTCCAATGCAAGTATGGAAATTATAAATAATAATAATAAGCTACTGATATACTTTTTAAACGAAGGGATTACTGGAGCACTTTTAGGACTTGTAACTAAAAGTTTATTTCAAATATTAAAGCTTGCTGGAAGTTGGATTGATCTTCATATAGGATTTAGTATGTTGTCACTGGCAGATGCCAGTGCATCATCAACTACTACTGCTACAGGAAAATTACTTGAATATTGTACTTTAGTATTATTTTTTATAACAGATGCACATCATTTGATTATTAAGTCGTTAATAGAAAGTTTTTCAGTTGTTTCTGTAGGTTCATCAATAATTTCATCAGAATCTATGATGGAAAGTATGCAGATAATAATAGAATATTTCTTTATGGGAATAAAAATTGCATTACCTATAGTTATTATAATTATAATGACAGATATATGTATGGGATTAGTATCTAGAGTAGTTCCACAAATAAATGTAATGATTTTAGGTATGCCTGTAAAGATGATAGTAGGGTTATTAATGATTACACTTTCTATAGCAATAATAAATAAAGTTTTTATAGGTGCTTTAAGTTATTTACCTTCAGTTATAAGAAGAATATTAAATGTAGCTCCTGTAGCACTTATTTTTATGTCAGATGATAAAACAGAAGAAGCTACTCCTAAAAAGAAATCTGATGCTAGAAAAAAAGGTCAAATTGCTAAAAGTAAAGATGTAGGAATTGCTCTTACTACCATAGCAACTTTATTGGTGATTATGACTTTAAGTGATAAGATAATTAATAACTTTAAAGAAATAATAATTTATTATTTAAGCAATGTAGGTTCTATGGAGTTAACAGATGGTTTATTAAAGTCCGTTGCAAGTAATTCTTTAACTAAATTTGCTTCAACAGTTATATTGGTAGCAATACCTATAATGGTTGCAGGAATAATAGCTAGTTTAATGCAAACAGGATTTTTATTAACTGGAGAACCATTAAAACCTTCTTTAAAAAAGCTTAATCCTTTAAGTGGTATTAAAAATATGTTTTCTAATAAAAGCGCCTTTGATCTTTTGAAGAATCTATTGGTGGTAACTATTGTTACTTACATTACATATTCTTATATGAAAGATAAGTATAATGATATTCTTCATATATCAACATTAAATGTTTCAAGCATAGGTAGTGAAATAAAACAGATAGTTGTTGGTTTATTTACTAAAATAGTAATACTTTTAATAGTGCTGGCAGCTACCGATTATTTTATTCAATTTAGGTTTCATAATAAAGCGCTTAGAATGTCTAAGCAAGAAATAAAGGATGAATATAAGCAGATGGAAGGGGATCAACAGGTAAAGGCTAAGATAAAGCAAAAACAAAGAGCCATGATAACTCAAGGTATGATGAATGCCGTGGGAGATGCCACTGTAGTTATTACCAACCCAACTCATATAGCTGTAGCTATAAAGTATGAAGATGGACAGAATAATGCTCCTAAATTAGTTGCAAAGGGAATAGATCATTTAGCCATTAGAATTAAGGAAAAGGCAAAGGAAAATGATGTGCCAATAATAGAAAATAAACCTTTAGCAAGAATGATTTATAAAGAAGTAGAATTGGACAGAGAAATACCACAGGAAATGTATCAAGCTGTAGCTGAAATTCTTGTGGCTATATATAAGATGAAAAAATAAGATAATTAAAAGGATTGATGAAATTGGCTATCGATAGAAAGTTTAATTTAAAAGAAAATCTTGATGTGTTGGTGGCTTTTGGGGTAATTGGTATTGTACTTATGATAATAATACCATTACCATCAATAGTTTTAGATATTTTACTGGCACTCAACATAACTTTATCCATTATTGTAATAATGATTACTATGTTTACCACAAGTGTATTACAATTATCAGTTTTCCCAACATTACTATTGGTAGTTACTTTATTTAGATTGGGACTTAATATTTCTTCCACAAGACTTATATTAAGTAAAGGTGATGCAGGAAGTATAATTACTGCCTTTGGTGATTTCGTAGTTGGTGGAAATTATGTTGTTGGGGTTATTATATTCTTAATAATCATGATAATACAGTTTCTTGTTATAACTAATGGGTCTACTAGAGTAGCAGAAGTTTCTGCAAGATTTACATTAGATGCAATGCCTGGTAAGCAAATGAGTATTGATGCTGATTTAAATTCAGGATTAATAGATGAAGCAACAGCTAAAAAAAGAAGAGCTGATTTGCAGTCTGAAGCAGATTTTTATGGAACCATGGACGGGGCATCTAAGTTTGTTAAAGGTGATGCTGTGGCAGGTATAATAATTACTGTAATAAATGTTTTAGGTGGAATTATAATTGGTATTACTCAAATGGGTATGTCAGCTGGAGAGGCAGCTAGTCGTTTTGTTATTTTAACAATAGGTGATGGGCTTGTAAGTCAGGTTCCAGCATTACTTATTTCTACTGCTGCTGGTATTCTTGTAACTAGATCAAATTCAAAAAATAATTTTGGTAAAACTTTAACTACTCAATTATCAGCTTTCCCAGTGGCTCTTGGAATTGCAGCAGCAATAATGTTTGCTTTTGCAATAATACCATCAATGCCAACAGTGCCATTTGCATTGGCAGGGGCATCTATGGGTGGATTATCATTTATGCTTATAAAGGAAGAGGAAAAGAAACAAGAAGTTGCCATGGTTCAAGAAGTTGAAGAGCAAGAAGAGCAAATAAGAAAAGAACCTGAGAATGTTATGAATTTAATTTCTGTAGAACCTATGGAAGTTGAAATTGGATATGGTCTTATACCTTTAGCTGATGAAAGAAATGGTGGAGATTTATTACAAAGAATAGCTTCAGTTAGAAGACAGTGTGCCATTGAAATGGGTATAATTGTACAGCCTATTAGAATAAGGGATAATTTACAGCTTAAAAATAATGAGTACATATTAAAAATTAGGGGAACAGTGATAGTTTCCTCTGAATTGATGCCAAACATGCTTCTTTGTATGGATCCATCAGGAGAAAGTGGAACTATGCCAGGAATTAAAACTATTGAACCAACATTTGGTCTGCCAGCTGTATGGATAAATGCAGATCAAAAAGAAGAAGCTGAAATAAGAGGATTTACAGTGGTAGATCCAATAACAGTAATGGTTACTCACTTAACTGAAACTATAAAATCTCATGCACATGAATTATTAGGACGTCAAGAAGTTAAGATGATAGTTGATAATATGAAGGAGAAGTATAGCACAGTTGTAGAGGAACTTATACCTGATTTAATGACCATCGGTGAAGTACAAAAGGTATTACAAAATTTATTAAGAGAAAAGGTACCAGTAAAGGATACTGTAACAATTTTTGAATCTTTAGCAGATAATTCAAGAAATACTAAGGATATAGAGTTATTAACTGAATATGTAAGATTTGCTATGGCAAGAACCATATGTAATACGGTAGTAGATGAAAATAGAACTGTTACAGTGGTCACATTAGATCCACAAATTGAAAATATAATTGCAAATAATACACAAAAATCTCTGCAAGGATCATTCCCATCAGTTGATCCAGAAACAACTACAAGAATTTTAGAAAAAATACGTCAAACAATAGATAGTGTTTATTTCTATAATAATCAACCAATTATTTTGGTATCTCCTAATATAAGACCGGTATTTAGAAAACTTATAGAAATGGTATTTCCACATGTGATGGTGCTTTCTTTAAATGAAATACCAAATGATGTACAAATAAGAACAGAAGGAGTTGTAGCTTTATAATGATAATAAAAAAATATGTAGTTAAAAATATGAATGAGGCTATGACGAGAATTAGATATGAACTAGGAAAAGATGCAATAATTAAGCTTATAGAAGTTACAGCAGCCTTAGAAAACACTACAGAACCAATGAAAACACAAAAACCACAAAGTACTTTTGCAAGTAGTGATGTGTTAAAGGAATCTGTTGAAAGTATTAAAGCAATAATGAGTAAGGATGTTGTAAAACCTAAAGAAGAAGAGAAAAATATTCTTGAAGATGAAGTTAAAGAAATGAAGAGTATTTTAAATGAAATATTGAATAATACTAAAGGTGAAGATAATGAAGATTTATTGTTAAATTATGTTAATAGTCTTGATTTAAATCCTGTTTATTTAGAAGAGTTTAGAAGAGTTTGGAATGAAGCTGAAGATAAAGAAGAAGCCATGAAAAGTTATTTGTCAGAGGTAGTACAAATATCAAATGAAGATATAAATGGTAGAGTTGTGTTGGTTGGACCTACAGGTGTAGGAAAAACCACCACAATAGCAAAATTAGCAGGAAAATTAGCTCTTATGGATAAGAAAAAAGTTGGGTTAATCACCATAGATACTTATAGAATTGGAGCTGTAGAACAACTTAAAACTTATGCAGAAATAATGAATATACCATTTAGAGTTGTTATAACCATAAAAGAAATGGAAGAAGCAATTAATTCCATGACAGATTTAGATGTGGTATTAATAGATACCACTGGAAGAAGCAGTAAGAATAATATGCAGATTTCAGAACTAAGAGCTTTTGTCCAAAAAGCTAATCCAGATCATACTCTTATGGTTATGAGTAGTACAACTAAAAATAAAGATGTAAAGATGATACTTAAAGGTTATGAGCAAATAGAGTACGAAAAGCTTATTATTACAAAGTTAGATGAAACTTCATCATATGGAATTATACATACCATATTAAAGGAAAGTAATAAGCCGGTAGCTTTTTTAACTACAGGTCAAAATGTACCAAATGATATAAGGGTTCCAAGTAAAGATGAAATTATTAAGCTTATAATGGGAGAAGATTCAATATGATGGACCAGGCAGAAATTTTAAGACAATTAGCTAGTAAAAGTAGTGGATTAAATGAAAAATCAAAAATTATAACTATAACTTCAGGAAAAGGTGGAGTAGGTAAAAGTAATTTTGTAGTAAACTTAGCAATAGCTCTTGCAAAAGAAGGGAAAAAAATATTGCTTTTTGATGCTGATATTGGTATGGGAAATGATGATGTATTAATGGGAATATATCATAAGTACAATATTATGGATGTTATAAATGGTGAAGTTTCAATTGAAAATGGAATTATTGAAGGGCCACATGGAATTCACTTACTACCTGGAGGAACAGGAATAAATAATATTGAAGATTTGACAGAAGAACAAAGAGAAAGATTTATTTCAGAAGTAGATAGAATTGATGGATATGATTATATATTAATTGATACAGGTGCTGGAATAAGTAGAACAGTTCTTGCTTTTATTGCCAGTTCTGATGAAGCTATATTTATTTTAACACCAGAACCTACATCATTGACGGACGGATATAGCCTATTTAAAGCACTTAAGCATTTTAAAATAGAAACTCATGTTAACATAGTAATTAATAGAGTTATAAGTGAAACAGAGGGAAAATCAACATTTAATAAATTTGACTTAGCAACTAGAAAATTTTTAAATGGATATCCAAGTTATTTGGGATGTATATATGAGGATAAGCATATTACCATGGCAGTGAGAAATCAAATTCCTATAGTAATAAAATATCCTAAATCTGAAGCAGCAAAATCCATAGTGCATGTATCAGAAAAAATTATGGGTAGAGAAAGTTCTATAAGAGGAAATGGTGCAAAAGGATTATTTAATAAGTTATTTGATATTTTTTCTTAGGAGGAGAGGGAAATGGCCAAGTTTCAATTAAAAATAAATGAAAGATTAGATGTATTATGTATGCAAAAATTATAGCTAACTAAGGAGGGGTGACAATGAGCTGGACTAATATAGATAATAAGGAAAAAATAGTGGAACAATATATTCCTTTAGTAAAATATATTGCGTCTAGAATAATGATTGGAAGGAGTACTTATATAGAGTATGAAGATTTAGTTAGTTATGGAATGATAGGGTTAATGGATGCCATAAGTAAATTTGATCCAGATAAGGGAATAAAATTTTCATCTTATGCATCAATAAGAATAAAAGGTGAAATGATAGATCAGATAAGAAAAGCAAGGCCTATTTCTAAAGGGGCAATGGATAAATTAGCAAAGTATAATGAAGCTATTGATGCATTGCAAAATAGGTTACTTAGAGAACCAATCATAGATGAAATAGCTGAATATTTAAATATAACTGTGTCAGAAGTTGCTGATATCGAAAGATATATTAACTTTATGTCAGTAGTATCTTTAGAAGGAATTCTATTTTCAGAAGATGATGAATTAACTGTTATGGGAGTTGTTGAAGATAAAAATAGCCCAAGTCCTCATGATTCTTATGAAGATAAAGAAAAAGTAGAAATATTAGCTGAATGTATTGAAAAATTAAAAGAAAAAGACAGAACAATATTAAATCTTTATTATTATGAGGGCTTGACGTTAAAAGAAATAGGTAAAGTACTAGAGGTATCTGAATCGAGAGTTTGTCAGTTACATAGTAGAGCTATTAAGAATTTAAGGGTTATGCTTCAAAAAATAAATTACATAGAGGTATAAAAAGTGATACATATTTTACTTATAGTTATAGGAATAGTTTTAATAGTTGTTAATAGAGATATAAAAAATGAAAGAGCCGATGATGGAGGCTCTTTTGTTAATATTCTAAAAAATGAAGAAAAAGAATTTACAGACTATGATATGAAATTTGTAGATATGAGAAAAGATATGGCGGAAAGTATTCTTGATTTACAAAAAGAAATTCAAGAATTAAGAACTGAAGTTTTTAATATAGAAAATAGTAATGTAAATATAAAAGAGAATATAAAGCAAGTGAAATTAGATAACGATATAAAAAGAGATTGTATAGATAAAGATATAATTTCTGAAATTAATTTTAATAATTTAAATTTAAAGGATAATCATGGTGATGATAGTAAGTTTGAAAATATTAAAATGATGATTGATGAAGGAAAAAGTGATGAAGAAATATGTAGTTCACTTAGTATAGGAAAGGGTGAAGTATTATTAGTAAGAGCATTATACAATCAATAAAAGAAAGTATTTATATATTTACAGATAAAAAGATTTTAATGGGAATTGGAATTGGAATGATTATATCTACATTAATATTATTTTTATCTGGCACTAATAAAATGTCAAATGCAGAAATAGAAAAAGCAGCAAGAGCTATGGGAATGCATTATGAAGATGAATGTAAGGTTTTTTTTGAAAATGATAATTCTTCAAGTAATGATGCTACTACTAATAGCACCACAGAAGCTAATGAGGAGGATATATTTAATGATTAGAAGTTTATATACATCATTATCATCAATGATTACTTTAGAAAATCAGCAAACATCAATAACAAATAATTTATCTAATGCTAATACAAATGGATATAAATCAGAATCTTTAGTTACTAAGAGTTTTAATGAAGTATACATAGGTAATAGAGAAAATGGCGTAATAGGTAGTTTGAGTTTGGGAGCTGCTATTGACACAGTACAAAAATCATTTACTCAAGGTGGACTTAAAAGTACATCAGATTCATCGGATTTTGCTATAAATGGAAGAGGTTTCTTTGTAGTTCAAAAAGGTAATGAATATTTGTATACAAGAGATGGAGATTTTACTGTGGGAGCTGATGGAACTTTAAAGACTACTTCAGGAGATTCTGTAATGGGAAGAAATATGAATACAGGGATAATGGAACCTATTTTTGTAGGTAATAATCAATATACATTAGGAGCAAATAATATTTTAAATGTTGAGGGATTAGCTAATTATCAAATGGTTACAGCTGATTTTGAAGATTATAGTAGATTAAAAAAAGTAGGAGATAATTATTATACAGGAGAAAATCCTATTATGGATTCTGTAGTAAACACATATCAAGGTTATTTGGAAGGGTCTAATGTTAATGTAACAAATGAAATGGTTAATATGATGAGTACAATGCGTAATTTCCAAAGTAGTCAAAGTATCTTTAAGATGATAGATGGTACTTTAGATTTAGCTGCTAACAGCATAGGTAAAGTGTAGGAGGATATATAGATGTTAACAACATTATGGACAAGTAAATCAGGACTTAATGCTAATCAAGAGAAATTAGATGTAATATCAAATAATATAGCAAATGTAAATACTACAGGATATAAAAAAGTTAATGTAGGTTTTAAGGATTTAATTTCATCTTCTTTAGATGAATGGGGAAATCCATTAAATGATAAAACAGCTACAGTAGGAAGTGGAGTTAAAACTGGTAATTTTACTAAAGATAATAGTCAAGGTGGTTTACAAACAACAAATCAAAAAACTGATTTGGCATTAGATGGTGAAGGATATTTTAAAGTGATTTCCAGTAATGGAACAGAGTATTATACTAGAGATGGCAGTTTTAAATTAGATTCTTATGGAAGACTTGTAACTGCCAATGGGAATATTTTAGAGGTTCAGTATGCAAATGGGTATTCACAAAATAATACAGGTCTTACAGCTGATAATTTTACTATAAATAAAAAAGGGGAAATATTTGCAGAAAACAATGGTAACTTTGAAAAGGTTGGAGAAATTGCAGTATATACAGCAGTAGGCAATGATGCATTTACGTCTGTTGGAGATAATTTATTTAAAGAGTTAAATGGAGTTCAAGTATATAGAATTTTAGATGCCGATATGTATCAAGGATATTTAGAAGCTTCTAATGTGGATCTTTCACAAGAAATGACGGATATGATAGTAGCTCAAAGAGCTTTTCAATTAAGTTCTAAGGGAATTACAGCTGCTGATGAAATGTGGCAAATGATAAATAATCTTAGATAAAAAATAATGGATAAAATTTATTTTAAATTTTATCCATTATTTTTTAATAAACTATTAATTTAATAAGAGTTTTTTCGACAATAGATATAGAGAGAAATTTTAGATAACAGAGGAAGAAATAATGAAAATTAATCATAATATGGGTGCCATGAACTCAAAAAGAAATATGAAAATTAATAGTAAAATCTCTTCTAAATCAATAGAAAAATTAAGTTCAGGTTTAAGAATAAATAGTGCTGGAGATGATGCAGCAGGTCTTGCTATTTCTGAAAAAATGAGAGCACAAATTAGAGGATTAGATCAGGCTTCAATAAATGCAGAAGATGGTATTTCTTTAATTCAAACGGCAGATGGTGCATTAACTGAAACTCATTCTATAATTCAAAGAATGAGAGAGATTTCTGTACAAGCTACTAATGACACTAATACTGAAAGTGATAGAAAAGCTCTTCAAGAAGAAATGAATGAACTTACATCAGAAATAAATAGAATTGCTAATACTACAGAATATAATACTAAAAAGATATTAATTGGTGGCAATGGAAATGGAGTAAAGCCTATAAAGTTAGATTTTGCAGGTACAGAAGTTACTCACACTAAGGGGAATGATGCTATAACGAAGAATATGAAGGTTGCAATGACATTAGATGCTGGTATATCAAGCAATACTTATCCTCAACCTGATCGTTTTAGTTTTCAGATAAATGGAATAGATTTAGGAGTTACATATGTTTATTTACCTAATGGAAATGTAGGAGATATTACTTATGGAGTAAAAGATCCAAATGGATTTATAACTCAATCACCTACTCCCAATGGTGTAGTTACAGGAGGACAAATTAAAATTACTAATACTCCCAATGGAACTTTGGAAGCTAAAGATATTGAAAAAGTAGCAGAAGCTACAGCTAAATTAGTTCAAAGTCAAATTGATACTAATCCAGCTTTAAATGGTGATTTTAGAGCATATGCTAAAGGTGGTCAAATTATAGTTGAAGCTTTAGATTCTGGAAATAGTACAGGTACAAATGCAACAATGAATATTACAGGAATATCTTCTGTTAATAAAGCATTTACTGTAACAGATGTTAATACTGGTGGACAAATTGGTGCAGGAGGAACTATAGCAGGGCAAGATATACCAGCAAAGGGAGCTTCCACTACAATAGATTTCTCTAAAGCTGCTGCTACACCAGGTGATATAAAAGATCTTGTAGGGACAGGTATGAGTATTAATGGACAAACTATACAGTTTTTTAATTCAGATGATGGTCCATATATGGGTAAAGCTATAAAAATAGATATAAAAGGTGTAACTAATCCAGAAAAATTAGTTGATGCAATAATAGCTCAAACTCAAAATAAATTACAAGGAGTTGATTTAGCTAAAGATGGTAATAAATTAATCATTACATCTCAAGTAGTTGGAGCAAATAGTAATCTGGAAGTATTTAATGGAAATGCAACTGGAAATGAACTTGAACTAAACCTTCAAGTTGGAGCAAATGAAAATGAATCAGTATTGATTACTATAAATGAAATGACTGCAAAGGCATTAAGATTAGTTGGACCAGGAGATGGGTATAGCAATGAATATAAAGTTAATGATGGAAATGGAAATTATGAGTGTGCATTAGACATAACTACTTCTGAAAATGCTGAAAAGTCAATAAGAGTAATTGATAATGCTATTGGAAGAGTATCTGAACAAAGAGGAATCTTAGGTGCATATCAAAATAGATTAGAATTTGTAGTTAACAATTTAAATAATTCATCTGAAAATGCCATGTCATCTGAATCAAAAATAAGAGATACTGATATGGCTTTAGAAGTTACTAAAAATGCAAAGAGTGATATATTATTACAAGCAGCTCAATCTATGATTGCACAGGCTAATTCTGCACCAGAGCAAATAATACAATTACTTAAATAATTAATAGTTAAAAAAATAAGAGATGCAAAGCATCTCTTATTTTTTAAGCATTTGTTATTACGTTTGTTACTGGCGGTACAACTTGTTTCTTTCTTGAAAGAACTCCAGGAAGGAAAGCGGTATTGTCTACTAATGTTGCATTGAATGCTTTTTCAGCTATGTCAGATCTTTCACCAACAACAAGAACTTGAGAACCTTCAGTGATTATGTCAGTTAATAATAACATAACCATATCTAATGATGATTCTTTTGCTTTTTCATTCATGTAAGCTAACATTTCTTCTTTTAATGGCATAAATCCATCAATATCCATTGTATTAACTTGTGCTATACCAACTTTGATATCTTCAATTGAGAATGGTTTGTAATCTTGATTGAAGATTTGTTCCACAGTTTTTCCTTTTAATGAAGTTCCTGCTTTGAACATTTCTTTAGCGTAATCTTCAACAGATGAAATACCAGCTATTTCAGCAAGTCTTCTACAGATTTCTTCATCTTGAGGTGTGCAAGTAGGGCTTCTGAATAATAATGTATCAGAGATTATAGCACTACATAATAAACCAGCAGCGGTCTTGGATGGAGTTAAACCTCTTTCAAAGAAGCATTTAGCAACTATTGTAGAAGTACTTCCTATTGGTTCATTTCTAAAGAAGATAGGATTGCTTGTTTGAATATCAGCAACTCTGTGGTGATCGATGATTTCTAATACTTCTGCATCTTCTAATCCATCAACAGATTGACCTCTTTCGTTGTGGTCAACTTGGATAACTTTTTTCTTGTGTTTAGAAATTAAGTGATATCTAGCAACCATTCCTAAAACTTTACCATTTTCATCAGTTACTGGGTAGCTTCTGAATCTAGTTTGAGCCATAGCATCTTTTATATCGTCCACTAAGTCATCATTAGTAAATGATACGATATTTTCCTTAGCCATTACATATTCAACAGGTACGCTTTGTACAATAAGTCTTGAAGTTGTGAATGAGTCATGAGGAGTAACTATTACAGTAACGCCATTTTCTCTAGCTAAAGTAATGATGTTTTCACATGGTGTATGAGAACCTGTTACAATCATTAATGATACTTTCTTATCTATTAATGCTACTTGAGCTTCTTCTCTATCACCAACGATAGCAATATCTCCAGCATTTATATGATCAACCATGCTCTTTGGATCCATAGCAGAAACTACTATTTTGCCTGGGAATGTTTTTAAGTTTTCATTTATATAGCAAGCTGTAGCTGAAAGTGTATCTAATATGTTTTCTAACGTAGTATTGCTTTTTGATAATATTGTGTTGTCCCACATGTCCATGTAGCAAGAAGTTAAATTAGAAACAGAAAGAACACCTAATAAGTGATTGTTTTCATCAGCAACAGGTAATGTCTTCATGCTGTTTTCTTTCATTACATTCCAAGCAGATTTTAATGAAAGTGTAGGTAAAACTGGATTTATTTTATCGAAGTTTAAGTCTTCAACCATAAGTCTTACAGTTTTTAATAATTCTGGAGCTTTAGCACCAAAATAATCAAGAACAAATTGTGTTTCTTGGCTTACGTTACCAAGTCTTACAGGAACAGCTTTTGTATCTCCTGTTAGATTTTTAAATTCAGCATAAGAATATGCTGCACATATAGAATCTGAATCTGGATTTTTATGACCAGTTACATATATTATATCTTTCAAATCAATTGCCTCCTTTGTATTTTCTAAAAATAAGCATATGACAATATTTTATCGCATAAGTATAAAGGTTGTAAATAATTAAAAATGTAAAATTAAAAATCAATGAAATTCATAAATTTTAATTCTTAATTTATATTGGATTTAATATATATTTATAGAAGAGTTATTTTATGGGAGGAGAAGATGTGATTCAGGAAAGAGAATTCACAAGAGGACTAACAACTAGGGAAGCAGAAAAGAGGATACAAACATATGGTTATAATGAACTTAAACATAAAAAGAATAAATCAGCCATATTAATTTTTTTATCTCAATTTAATGATTTTATAGTTTGGGTTTTAATAGTTGCAACAGTTATATCAGGTATAATGGGAGATAAGGCAGATGCAGTAACCATATTAATAATTGTGTTTGTCAATGCTATATTAGGATTTGTTCAAGAGTTTAAGACGGAAAAATCATTAGAAGCATTGCAGGAATTAGCTGCTCCCACATGTAAGGTTATTAGAGATGGAAGTTTAAAAGTAATTACGTCTAGGGAATTGACCTTAGGTGATGTAGTGGTGGTAGAAGCAGGAGATAGAATACCAGCAGATGGTAAGTTTATTGATGCTTCTAATATGGTAGTGGATGAATCATTGCTTACAGGAGAGTCTGTAGGAGTTTCTAAAGATACTACGAAAGATAAAAATCATGGATATATGGGGACAATAATTTTAAAAGGAAGAGGTATGATACTTATTGATGCTATTGGTATGAATACAGAAATGGGTAAAATAGCTAATCTTTTGGATAATATAGAGGAAGAAAGGTCACCACTAAAAGAAAGATTAAATTCATTAGGAAAGATTCTTGTAATTGCCTGTTTAGTTATTTGTGCTGTAGTAACTATCTTAGGAATAATAAGAGGCAATGATATTACGGAAATGTTCTTACTTGGAGTTTCGTTAGCAGTGGCAGCAATACCAGAAGGGTTAGCAGCTATAGTAACAGTAGCATTAGCACTTGGTGTAAATAGAATGCTAAAAAGAAATGCACTTGTAAGAAGACTGCCAGCAGTGGAAACATTAGGGTGTACATCAGTAATATGCTCTGATAAAACTGGTACTTTAACTCAAAATAAAATGACTGTTAAGGAAATTTTTATAAATGGAAGAATATATGAATTAGATAGAGAATTGCCAAGTAATTATGAAATGCTGAAAAAAGCATTTGTATATTGTAATGATACTAACTATGACTATAACGTCAGCAAAGTAGAAAAAGCACTGATGGGAGATCCTACAGAAACAGCACTTATAAGTGCATTTTTTAAAGATGTTAAAGAAATGAAAAACTTTGTGGAAAAAGCTAAAAGAGTTTATGATATTCCTTTTGATTCTACTAGAAAAATGATGACTGTAATAATGAAGGAAGATAATTGTGAGACTTGTTATATGAAGGGTGCACCAGAGAGGGTTATAAATAAGTGTAATTATATTTTAGAAAATGGCAGAGTAAAGCCTATGACCATGGCTAAAAAGAAACAGATATGTTCGTATATTGATATCATGTCCAACAAAGCTTTAAGGTGTATTGCAGCAGCATATAAAAAAGAGGATATAAAGAAATCAGAAGATGTGGAAAATAATTTAATATTTATAGGTGTTGCAGGTAGTATGGATCCGCCAAGACCAGAAGTAAAAGAGGCAGTAATGAAATGTAAGCTGGCAGGAATCAAGCCTGTTATGATAACAGGAGATCACAAAAATACTGCACTGGCAATTGCAAAAAGTATAAATATATGTAATAGTGATGATCAAGGTTTATCAGGAGAAGAACTTGAAAAAATCAGTGATGATGATTTAGAAGAAGCAGTTAAGAAAGTAAGGGTTTTTGCTAGGGTATCACCAAATCATAAGTTAAGGATAGTAAAAGCATTTAAAAAGAATAATAATATAGTAGCCATGACTGGTGATGGAGTTAATGATGCACCAGCTATAAAGGAAGCAGATATAGGTATAGCAATGGGAATATCAGGTACAGATGTAACTAAGGAAGCAGCAGCAATGATATTGACTGATGATAATTTTGCAACTATAGTATCTGCTGTAGAGGAAGGTAGAATTATTTATGATAATATAAGAAAATTTATTAGATATTTATTATCATGTAACTTAGGAGAAGTTCTTACAATGTTTTTAGCGTCTGTATTTTACTTACCTAATCCATTGACACCAATACAAATTTTATTTGTTAACTTGGCAACTGATGGTCTTCCAGCCATTGCTTTAGGGGTAGACCCACCAGATAAGGATATTATGATGCAACAACCACGTACAAAGAGTGAAGGGATATTTGCTAGAGGTCTATGGGAAAAGATAATAGTTAGAGGATGTCTTATTGGTGTATGTACATTATTTTCTTTTGAGCTTGCAAGGCTTTTTGCTATGGATTTGGCTACTTGTAGGACTATTTCATTATGTACACTTGTAATGTCTCAATTATTACATGTTTTTGAATGTAGGTCTGAAAGACATTCCATATTTGAAATTAAGATTTTTTCTAACCCATATTTATTGGGAGCAGTATGTGTTTCTGTAATTATGATATGTAGTATTTTATATATACCTTTCTTGAAATCAGTGTTTAACACGGTTTCATTAAATTTAGATCAATGGGCATTAGTATTATTTTTTTCAGGAATAATATTTTTAATAAATAGCGTGTATTTATATATTAAAAGTAAGGGAAAGAAGGAGTATAATTAAAAAGGTTGCTAGATAATATTTTGTATGTAATATACTATTAAATATTATCTAGCTTTCTTTGTTTATAATAAAAGGTTAATAGAACATTATTATGAAATATTTAGTATATACTATAATATAGTTGAAAATATGAAATTAGGAGTATATAATTAAGAAGAATTTTATTATAGCAAATTAAGAAAATAAAGTGCTAATTTTAGACAAGCTTTTATTTTCATGGGAGATATGCATGAAAAAAAATAGTAATATGATAAAAATATTAATGAGTATGATGTTTCTAGTAGCAATAGTAGTTTTAGCTAATACATATTATAAGGAAAAGGAAAATGAAGAAAATATTTATTTAAATAATGGTATAGATGAAACTGTAGAAAATAGTGATTCAGTAAATGAAGAAGTGCAATATGTTGATATTATATCTCTAGGAAATTTAATAATACATCAATCACAAATAGATGGAGCAAAACAAGAAAATTCTTATGATTTTTCGCCGAGTTTTCAATATATTAAGAAAATGATTTTAGATTCAGACATATCAATGGGAATATTAGAGGGTACTTTAGCAGGTTGTGAACCAAGTGGCTATCCATTTTTTAATTCGCCAGATGAAGTAGTTGATGCTTTAAAAGATACAGGAATTGATATAATTAATTATGCTAATAATCATATTTATGATTATGAAGATGTAGGTTTAAAAAGAACTATTGATGTTACAAAGGAAAAGGGATTAGATGTTTTAGGAGTAAAATCTACAGAAGAAGAAAAGAATTATTTAGTGAAGGAAGTAAATGGAATAAAGATAGGATTTCTAGCGTATGTTTTTGAAACATCAATGATTAATGGTCATAAAACAATAAATAGTAATATATTATCCACATATAGTGAAAATCTTATAAATACTTTTAATTATAATGATTTAGAAAGCTTTTATAAGAAAATTGAAAATGAAATATCAGCAATGAAATCAGAAGGTGTTGAGTTTATTATAACATCAATGCATTGGGGAGAAGAATATAATACATATATAGAAGCATCTCAAAATGAAATAGCTAAAAGACTTAATAAATTAGGTGTAGACATTATTTTAGGTGGACATCCCCATGTTATTCAGCCATATGAAATAATGAGAAATGAAAGTGGACATTCTACTTTTGTAATATATTCACAGGGAAATTCTCTGTCCAATCAATCAGAGCAAGAAATTGGTGTAGCTGAAAGTGAAGATGGAATAATGATAAAGTTTACTTTAGAAAAGAAAGATGGAAATGTATCTTTAAAAGAATATAAGATAATCCCAACATGGGTTTATAAGGAAGAAAAAGTGAATGGGACATATTATCATAAAATAATTCCTGTAGAAGAAGCACTGGCAGATCCAAAGAAATATGGCATAAGTAGTGATGTATATGAAAGGGTGGAAACTTCATTAAATAGAACTAAAGGTATATTAGGCATTAAATAGGCAGTAACTTTACTGTCTATTTTTTAATATGTGATCAGAGAATTGGCAACAACTTGACGATGAAAGTCAGTTGTGGGCTTGGTATTGGTAACCACTAGCAAAGGACAAGGATGTCTATCATGAGGTAGAATCTAAAGGAAGTCTAAGGTAAAATCTTGGTCTAAGGAACACAAACTACATACAAGGCTTACTAAGGTTGGACGAGTTTGTATTACAAAAGAAATTCCATAATAATTGAAAATAAAATAATTATTTTCCTCCTACTCCATTGTTAACAAAGAAAACACTTGTATTTGTAAAAAGCAAATGATAAAATTTTTTTAAGTTAAAAAATGTTAATGTTAACATATATAAGCAATTAATTAAAGCTGGGGGAGAGGGAATGAGGTTTATAAGTACAAGAGGAAAAAGTGGAAAAGTTTCAGCAGCAGAAGCTATAATTAAAGGGTTAGCTGATGATGGAGGATTATTTGTACCAGAGTATTTTCCAAAGGTTTTTCAAAAGTTAAAAGAGAAAGCAAGTATTTCATATGAAGAGTTATCTTTTGAAATAATAAAAGAGTTTTTTGATGATATTCCAGAGGAAGATTTAAAGGAAGCTATTGATGAAGCATATAAAGGTAGATTTGAGATACTGGAAAAAGGGGCATTTTTAGAATTATATCATGGGCCTACATCAGCATTTAAAGATGTAGCACTTTTATTTCTTCCACAAATTATGAAAAAGGCAAAGAAAGTACTTGCCATTAATGATGAAATAACTATATTGACAGCTACATCTGGTGATACTGGCAAAGCGGCATTGGAAGGATTTCATGATGTAGAAGGATTTAAGTGTGTGGTTTACTATCCTAAGAATGGAGTAAGTGCAATTCAAGAAAGGCAAATGAATACACAGGTGGGGAATAATGTTAAGGTTATAGCTATAGAAGGTAATTTTGATGATGCTCAAAGAGGTGTGAAAAATATATTTGCTGATGAAGAGTTAAGGGATAAATTTAAAAATCATGGAATCTTATTGTCGTCAGCAAATTCTATAAATATAGGCAGGTTAGTGCCACAAATAGTTTATTATTTTTATGGATATTTTAAACTTGTTAATAAGCAGAAGATAAAACTTGGAGAAAAGATTAATGTTGCAGTGCCAACAGGTAATTTTGGTAATATATTAGCAGCTTACTACAGTAAGAGAATGGGGTTACCAATTGATAGATTTATTTGTGCATCTAATGAAAATAATGTTTTGTCAGATTTCTTTAAGACAGGAACTTATGATAGAAAAAGGGAATTATTTATAACAGATTCACCATCTATGGACATATTAGTATCATCTAATTTGGAAAGATTGATTTTTGAAGCAGTGTGCAGAGATGGAGAAAAGGTTTCTAATTTGATGCAACAATTAAATCATAATGGAATATATGTTTTAGATGAAATTTCAAAGAAGTTTTTAGTTGACTTCTATGGAAATTATGCAACTAAAGATGAAATTTTTAAAGATATAAATAGGCTTTATCATGAAGAAAAATATTTAATGGATACTCATACTGCTGTTGCTCATACTGTACTAAGAAAATATAAAAATGAAAGTAAGGATTATAAGCAATCTCTTATAATAGCAACAGCAAGTCCTTATAAGTTTCCAAGAAGCATTTGTAGTGCTTTAGGTATTGATGTGAAAAATTCTAGTGATTTTCAAGTATTAAATATATTAAATAGCTATACTAAGATACCTATTCCAGAAAATTTAAGAAACCTTGATAGTAAGCCAATACTACACAAAGCTGTTTGTAAGAAAGAAGATATTAAAAAGGAGCTTTTAAGTTTTTTATATGAATGATAGATATTTTAAAGTAAGGGTTCCAGCAACCAGTGCTAATATGGGGCCTGGTTTTGATTCATTAGGGATAGCATTTAAGTTGTTCAATGAATATATTTTTGCTGAAATTGAAAGTGGAGTAAAATTTATAGGTTTTCAAAGTGAGTTTGCCAATAAGAATAATATAATATTTAAAGCTATGGAAAAGGTATTTAAAGATTATAATTATGATTATAGTGGTTTAAGGATTGAAATTATCAATTGCAATATACCAGTTTCAAGAGGTTTAGGTTCAAGTTCCAGTTGTATAATTGCAGGAATTATAGGTGCATTTTCAATAATGGGCAAGGATATTAATAAAAGTGAAGTACTAAAATATGCCGTAGAAATAGAAGGTCATCCTGATAATGTATGTCCAGCTATTTATGGAGGTATGGTCACAGTTGTAATGGAAGATAATGCTCCTATATTTAATAAAATAGATATTAAGGAAGGGGTTAGGTTTGTGGCCCTTATTCCAGAATTTAAATTTTCTACAGAAAAAGCAAGAAGTATTTTACCTAAGGAAATTTCATTGAAAGATGGAGTTTATAACGTTGGAAGAACTGCTTTACTTGTTTCTGCATTTGCAAATGGTAATTATAATTTGTTAAAATATGCAATGAAAGATAAATTTCATCAAGCATATAGAAGCAGATTAATAGAAGGATATGATATGTTAATTAAGGAAAGTATGGAGCTTGGAGCTTTGGGATGCTTTTTAAGTGGAGCAGGTCCAACTATAATGACAGTTGTAGGCAGTGAGGATAAAGCATTTAAAAGCAATATTAAGAAATTTATTGAAGAGAATAACTTAAAATATACTGTTGTTGAACTAAAAATAGACAAAATTGGGGCGACGGTTTTAGAGGTGAATAAAAATGAAGGACGATTATTTAGTAATTGATAAGAAAGTACTATCAGAAATTTTTCAGAAGGTAATTGATACTAAAAAGATTATAGAAAATGGTGATGTAAAAGGAATAACAGAAGCAACTAAGGTAACAGGTATAAGTAGAAGCGTATTTTATAAATATAAGGATTATGTTTTTGAGTTTTCTAAGATGTCTGCTGGCAGAAAAGTTACTTTTAGCATGATGGTAAAACATGAAAAAGGGTTATTATCAACTATTTTAAATGAAATATCTAAGGAAGGTGGAAATATATTAACTATTAATCAAGGAATTCCTATAAATGATGTGGCTAATTTAAGTATAACTATGGATATAAGTAGTATGGAAAAAAACTTTAAGATATTTTTAAATGAAATAAATAATATTAATGGTGTTGATAATGTTGAGCTTATTGCAATAGAATAAAAAATAATGATGAATTGTTAGTTTTTATTAATAATTCATCATTTTTATTTTTATTTGACAAAAGTGCATTTTTATAGCAGAATGATTGAAGAATTGAATATAGGTAGTATGTAAATACTAGTAAGAAAGGAGTGAGTAACATGGAGATTTATTTTGATAATAGTGCAACTACAAAGCCTTATGATGAAGTTATAGAAGAAACTTGTCAGGCTATGAGAGAATATTATGGAAATCCATCTTCATTACATAATATAGGTCTTAAATGTGAAAAGAGATTAAATGAGGCAAGAGAGTATTTTGCTTCAACTATAAAAGCTGATAAAGATGATATATACTTTACTTCTGGAGGAAGTGAAGGGAATAATTTTGTATTAAAGGGATTACTTAAACCAGGTCATCATTTAATAACGACAGCTTATGAACATCAATCGGTATTAGATACGTGTAAAATACTCGAAAATAATGGTGTTAAGGTAACATATTTACCGGTGGATAAAGCTGGGAGGATTTCATTAGAAGATTTAGATGAAGCAATAACAAAAGATACAGTATTAGTATCAATAATGCATATTAATAATGAAGTTGGTACAATACAAGATTTAGAAGCTATTGGTAAGATAATTAAATCAAGAAGCTCAAGAGCAAAATTCCATGTGGATGGAGTACAAAGTTATGGGAAATTTCCTGTAGATGTAAAAAAAATGAATATAGATTATTTTACAGCAGCAGCACATAAAATTCATGGACCAAAGGGAACAGGATTTGTTTATGTAAAAAAAGGTGCTGGTATAAACTCTTTAATTTCTGGTGGAAGTCAAGAAAGAGGGTTTAGAGCAGGTACTCAGAATTTGCCATCTATAATAGGTTTTGAAAAAGCAGCTAAAATGACTTTTGATAAGATTGATGAAAATTATAACAGTGTTTTAGCCATAAAGAAATATATGATTGAAAGGTTGCAGGAAATAAAAGATATAAGAATTAACAGTCCTCTAGAAGATGATTTTTCTCCATATATTTTAAATGTTTCCTTTATAGGAGCAAGAGCTGAAGTATTATTACATTTGTTGGAGGATGCTAAAATATATGTTGCCACAGGATCAGCATGTACATCAAAAAGTAGTGCTGCATCAGGAAGTTATGTAATAAAAGCTTTAGGATTAGACAATAAAGAAGTGGAAAGTGCCATAAGATTTTCATTTGACCACAATAATACAAAGAAAGAAGTAGACAAAGTAATTGAAGTGTTAAAAACTTCGTTAATGTTTTTAAGGAGAGTGCGTAAGTAATGAATCAATTAATTTTAGTAAAATATGCAGCAGAAATATTTTTAAAGGGATTAAATAGAGGGAAATTTGAAAGAAAACTTTTAAATAATATTAAGCAAAAGCTTGAAGGATTAGATTATGAGATAATAAATGACCAAAACAGATGGTTTATTAAGGCTGATAATATTGATGAAGCAGTAGAAAGAGTAAGAAAAGTATTTGGTGTTGCAGAAGTATGCACAGTAACTCAAGTAGAAAGAGATTTAAATATAATAAAAGAACAAGCTTTAAAGAAGATTAATGAAGTTAAGCCAAAGACTTTTAAAGTTGAAACTAATAGAGCAAATAAGAAGTTTACTATGAATTCTTTAGAGGTTTCAAGAGATGTAGGTGGATATATATTACATCACTATGAAGGTGATTTGGATGTGCAAGTTAAGAATCCTGAGTGTGTATTAAATATAGAAATAAGGGAGCATGCGTACATATTTACTAGCGCAGATAAGATAAAAGCAGTTGGAGGACTTCCTTATGGAATAAATGGTAGTACTATGCTTATGTTGTCAGGTGGAATAGATTCACCAGTGGCAGGATACTTAATGGCTAAAAGAGGTGTTGAATTAAATTGTGTATACTATCATAGCCATCCATATACTTCTGAAAGAGCTAAGGATAAAGTTAAAGATTTAGCTAAGATATTAGCTCAGTATACAGAAAGAGTTAATTTATATATAGTACCATTTACAGAAATTCAAATGGCAATAATTGAAGGTTGCAGAGAAGATGAATTAACAATTTTAATGAGAAGATTTATGATGAGATGTGCATGTGCTTTAGCTGAAAAGAATGGAGTACAATCAATATCATCAGGGGAAAGTATTGGGCAAGTTGCCAGTCAAACAATGGAAGGATTGATAGTAAGTACTGATTGTGCTGATAGACCAGTATTTAGACCATTAATAACAATGGATAAGGGGGATATAATGGACATAGCAAGAGAAATAGGTACATATGAAACGTCTATATTACCATATGAAGATTGCTGTACGATATTTGTACCAAAACATCCGAAAACTAAACCGCAATTAGGAGCTATGAGAAAGTCAGAATCAGTATTAGATGTTGAAGCTTTAGTAAATAAGGCAATAGGAGAAACTGAGTTAGTTGTATTTTAAATTTGAATAAATTTCAAAATTTTCCACAGAAAAAAGTATTTTTTCTGTGGTTTTTTAAATAATTAAATAATATTAAACTTTATGTTTAAATTAGTAGGTATGCAGTATAAAGTAGCGTTAATAATTGACGATAATAATAATAAAATTATTTTTAATTTTATTATTAACAATGAGGGGGATATCTTAGTGAAAAATAAGAAGATAGTTTCGTATACATTGGCAGCAACATTGGCAACATCAATAGTACCTAATGCTGATAGTGAAGTAGTTAGTGCAACTGAAAATAATTCAGTTGAAAATAATGCTGATGAAAATTTAAAGGAAAATGTAGAAGTAGAAATTGAAAATACAGAAAAAATTCAAGATCAAGATGCAGATAAATCTGATGAAAGCACAGATGAAGTAAAAAATGAATCAGATGTAGTTGAAGATGAAATAAGAGATAATACTGAAATAAAAGATAATACTATAGAAGAAAAGTCTTTAGAAGATGATGAAGAGGTTGTTAAATCGGAAGAAATTTCTAAAGCAAAAGAAAAAGAGGAAAAAATAGAAGTTAAAAAAGCAGAAGGTAAAGTTGTAGGAAAATTAGAAGTTGATATGAATTTCCCATTACCACTAGCTGATACTTCAAATTTAGGAATATCTTTAAATCTGAAAAATTCTAATAAAGAATTAATAGGAAAAGTTGATATAAATGATATTTTAAATGGAAATTTAAACTCAGGTGTTACTTATACTGTTGAAAAATTAAATTCTAAAAAGCAACCATTAGAGCAAGGAGATTCAATATATTATATAAGAGTTGTATTTGAAGGTTTAGAAAGAGGAAATTATTCTGTTGATATAGATGGAGAAGGATACATAAATACAACAGTAGATAATATAGATATAGTTGATTATTCTAAGAGAATAAAACTAGGAACATCTATAAATGAGATGATTTCAAATGAAAATTATAATCCAGTATTTTTAGCAGGAGATGTTAATAATGATTTTGTTATAGACATGAAGGATTATAAATTAGTTTTTGATGCTATTGGAAGCAAAGACAGTAAATATGATTTAAATAGAGATGGAAGTGTTGATATAGCAGATTTATCTTATGTTAATTCAAACATTGGAAAAACTAAAGGACAAGTGGAAATAGTAGATTTAGAAAAGATATTAGACCCTGAAAATATTGATATAGACACTAAAGATTTAAAAGGTGCAGAAAATATCAAGGATATATTAACAAGTGCAGACACTGTTGTTAATTTAGGGAGAGCAGATGGAGAAGCACCAAGTGCAGACAAACCTTTAACTATATCTATGGGATTAGATACTACAAAAAATGGAACTCTTAGAACAGCTAATAGCGAAGGCGTTGAAATGGAATCAGTTGTAATAAAAGGTTCTGCAGTTGAAGGTGAAGATGCATCTATTCCATCACAAGGATACATAACTTACACTGATGTTGATGGTAACACAGAAACTGTACCATTCAATGAAGAAAATCTTAAAAGAAGTGGTGCATCAAATGATGTTGTTATTGATTTAGGAAGTCAAGTTGCTGTAAAGCAAATATCTATAAATGTAACAGGAAATAGAGGAAACAAGAAGATTTCTCAAATTGCAAAAATAGAGTTTTTAAATAATGTATATAAAGAAGTTCCAAAGCCAGATATGAATATTCCAACAATAAAATCTTTAGAAACTTCTACTAATCTTCATGATGAAAGAATAACAATATCATGGGAACCACAAGCAAATGTAACTTCATATGAAGTAATGTATCAAAAGCTTAATGAAAGTGGTCAAGTTATAAGCACTAAAAAGTTACAAACAAATAAAACAAATTTAAATATATTAGATAAAGATATAAAACCTTATGATTTATATAGAGTAAGTATTCAATCTTTAAGTGGGGAATGGAGCAGTGGATATTTAACTGAAAAAGATGTACCTACAGCATTTGATGGAAAAGCAGATAATGTAGATGCTGATTTTAATCCAATAGATAGCTATTATAATGGTGATAAGGGAAGTGTATCAGAAATACAAGTTATTCCTTTAAACTCACCTGAACCACCAAGAAATTTAACTACAAATCAAGGATATAAATCTTTTACAGTAAGTTGGGAACAACATTCTCAAGCAAGAGATTTTGATATATATTATAGAAAAGTTGGAGATAGCAATAAAAATTGGATAAAGGCTAATGATAATCACAAAGAAGTTATTGAAGGTAGCTCTGATATTACAAATCCAGATAAGAGTAAATTGGTAAGAAGTCATAGTTATACAGTTAATAATCTTGATGATAATGCTACTTATGAAGTAAGAGTTACTGCTACTAACCACTTAGGTACAAGTGAAATGTCTAAGTCATATATAGCAAGTACAACATCAGTTACTCCACCATCAATGCAAGAATACAAGTTAATTAATAGACCAACAAGTGAAAATGAAATAGGAACTACTCATATTGTTGATGTACGTAATAAGAAGGATGAAAATGGATGGGCATCTCAAGATGATTACTTACATTATGATTCTAAATATGCATTAGTAGATGGAGATTTTACTACTGAATGGAAGGTTGATAACTGGGATACAGGGGCTAGTTATGGTGCAGATAGAGGTTCAGAAATTACATTTGATGATACATATACAATTGGAAGTATAGGTATTGGTAGAACTCTTCAAAGTGGTCATTATATGGGACTTTATAAAGTAAAGGTTACATATTGGGATGAAAATGATAATAAAAATGTAGTTTATACAGAATCAATAAATGAAAAATGGTCAAATGGAAACAGTTATTATATGGTTAAATTAAATGAACCTATAAGAGCAAAGAAAATAAAAGTTGACACATCAGGATATGGTGGAAGTACACAAATAATATCAGAGCTTAAGTTCTATGAATATGATACTTTAAGTGATGATATAAAGAATTTATATGAAGATGATTTAAGATTAGTTCTTAAGAAATCTGTTACTCAAGATGTATTAAATGAATTGGCTAAGAGATTAGATACACCAGATCCTATTAGTGGAGAATATCATCCAGATAAGGACGTTTTAAAGAAAGAGTTAGATACAGCTCAAAAGTTATTTGATGATAAGGAAGTTTCAGAAAAAATTACAACTCTTGATGCTAGTATTAGAACTAATAATGAAGGTCCATCTTTAGGAATGGGAAATAGTTATCAATCTTTAGGAAGTGTTGCAAGACCTTCAGTTGATGACAAGGGTACAAGTAAGCAAATTGTAGTATACATGGGGTCAAGTGATCCAAATACTAGAGTTGATATAGTATTTTTACAAAATTATGGGCTTCCAGGTTCGTATATGAGTAAAGTGCAAACAGTATCACCAGGAAGAACAGAAATAACTATACCATCAATCATTTCTGCTGATGTGGAAAAAGGTGGACAAGTTATGGCAAGAGTTACTCAAGGTTCAACAACTGCCAATGTTCAGATACGTTTAAGTGGAGTTACTGAAATTCCTAACTTAAATGTTAACAATATGATAAATGATACTACTAAGGAAAAAGAAGTAAAAGATAAAATAAGAAATTATATATCAGAATTAAAAACATATATGAATGATATAAATACTTTATATCCATCAGAAGTTTCTGATAAAGATAAGATTAATAATGTATATCTTTATGATGAACAAACATCACCTTTAAATACAACTGATATTGAAGGAGATAGATTTACATTAACTTTACCAGCATCAGAAATTCTTAAAGGTATAGAAAGTGGATTAGAAGGTAATACTGAAGCTCAAGTTAATAGAGTATATGATGCACTTTTAGCATGGGAACAAGAAGTAAAAGTTGGTTTTGCTAAAAAAGGTGTATTTGAAGAAGTTCAAGATTTTAATGGTAATGGTGAAATTGATGATGAAGATAGAGCTTACTTTAGAAAGCACAGAGCACCACTTACAAGATTAAATATTAAATATCAAAGAATGATGATGGGAGCAGCAGCTTATGCATCTAATCATCATATAGGTGTAGGATTTAGCTCATCTCAATATATTCAAGGTGTTCCTTATAAATTTGATGAAAATGGAAAGGTTACTAATGCAGATTCTGCTCATTTATATGGTGGATTAATAGGTCATGAAATGGGACATGTTATGGATATTGGTGATAGATTATATCCAGAAACAAGTAATAACTTAATGACTGCTATTACAGGAACTATGTTAAATGAAAATAGTCCTTACTTTGATTCATTTAAAAAGGTATATGAAAAGGTTACTTCTAATACAATAGGTTTATCTACTGATAGAACTGTAGTTTTAAATATGTTATGGCAACCTTATTTAGCATATGAAGATAATATTACTTATGAAATGTTATTTACAGATGTTGATGCTGACTTAACTAATGATTCATATTTTGCTAAATTAAATAGAGCATATAGAGAAATGTCAGCAGAAGAAAGATTTAATGGTGATAGAGATCAATGGCTAATAAGATTAACTTCTAAAGTTGTTGGTAAAGATTTAACTGATTTCTATGAGGCTCATGGAATAATTGCAAATGAAACAACATTAGCGTATGTTTCTAAGTTCCCTAAGGAAACTAAAAAGATTCAATATATAAATGATGAAGCCAGAAGACAAAGAATAGCAGGAACTGCTGATATGGAAGAGGGTACTACATTAAGTGCATCATTTGCAGATGGAATTACTACAGGTTCTTATGTAGATTCTAAAGAAGTTAAAATTAATTTATCAGTAGATAAAAGTAATGATAGAATTTTAGGATATGAAATTTATAGAAATGGTGAGCCTTGTGGATTTATAGAAAGAGATAAAGCAAATTCACAAACTGTATATACTGATACTGTTGAAAATATAAATAATAGAGTTGTAGAGTATAAAGCAGTAGCTTATGATTATAACTTAAATCCAACAAATGAAGTTCAATTAGGAACTGTTAAAATACGTCATGAAGGTGGAGTAGATAAGAAAAGTTTAATAATATCTTCTAATACTATAAGTCTTCATGAAGAAAGTAATGATATTCATTCATGTGATGGTAATGAAGATTTAAAACATGCTTTAGATAATGATAAATCTACTGTTTATGAAGGTAGAATGCTTACAAAGGATGAATATAACTCAAGTATTCATACTGCTGAAATGAATCCAAATAATAATCCATATGTAATTTTAGATACTACTGAAATGAAAACTTTAGTAGGTATAAAATATACAGCACCTACAACAAAATCAGGATTTATATTTAAGAGTACATCTATAGCTGATAATGCACTGAAGAAATATAAGATAGAAGTAAGTAAGGATGGAGCAAGTTGGACAACTGTTAAAGAAGGTACTTTAAACTTAGATCCACAAAATCCAACAGAAACAATTTATTTTGATGCAGAAGGTGTTACAGGTGGTAACCAATTAAGTTCATATAATGCTAGATATGTGAAGATAACAGCATTAGATACTAAGAATTTTGCTGCGTCAGAATTAGATTTAATAACACCTCCTGGAGATAATATTGAAATTGGACTTTCTGATGATAATATTACGTATACTAATGGAATTGGTGTATTAAAAAATGATTATGAATATCAAGCAGATAATCCAGATACTAATGAAAATGAAAGAAAATTTATTCCAGCTGGTTCAGTTATAATAACTGGGGAATATAGGGGAAATCCTGCATTTAATGTTCCATTAGTTCTTAATGAAAAAGAACAACATATAGCAAATAAGTATCAAGGTATTCTTTTAGCTCAAGTACCTGACAATGGTAATTTGGAAGAAGTAGCAGAAGGAACTTGGATTTATTGGGTAAATCCAGAAGATGCAAAAACATTTAATGAAGATAATAAGAAAATTTTTGCAGAGTTATATAGAACAGATGCGGCTGATGCTTTAGAAGGTGGACAAAGATTAGTAAGTGATACATTTAAAATTGATGTACCAAAAGAACTTCCTGAAATAACATTATCTGCTTCAAGTAGAAGTGTAAATGAAGTTAAGGCTATTGATATAAAAACTGATATATTAAATGCTATTAAAGAAAATAGATAGTACAAAGGAGTAAATGCATGAAAAAGGTTAATACTAAAACAAAAGTTATAGCTTTATCAACAGCTGCAGTAATGACGACGGCTATTTATTTAAAAAGTGATAATGTAACTAATGCTGAACAATATGCACAGGTATCAGATAATGCTATAGAACTTAATGTAGATAAACAAAATAAAGATACAATTAAATTATCATTAAGTAATTTTTCAGATTTAGCAAAATCTTTACAATTAAGTGTTAAGATTGAAGGAAATGCTATTTTTACTGATGATTCTATAAAGTGGTTAGTTAAGTCACAAAATGATGATTTAAAAACAGATGTTAAAATAAGTGCTGATAAAAAGCAAATGGATATATTTATATTATCAAATTCTAATATAGAAATTGATGGTGGATTATTAGAAATTTGTGAAATTAATGTTGCTAAAGAAAATAAAAATAGTACAGAAGGATATACTGTTGTACCAAATGTAAATTCGGAAGGTATTGCATATAACTATATTATTGATGGAACTAACAAACAGGTTAAGGGTTCAGATATAGTAAATAGTAGTAAAGATAAATTAACAGTAAATACAGCACCAGTAATTTCATTAGTAGAATCACCTAAAATTGTTGAAGGAAATATAATTATAAAAACAGGTGATGTTTTTAAGCCTTTAGAGTATGTTAAAGCAACAGATGATGAAGATGGTGAAGAGGTTAATATAACTGCAAATAGTTTAAATGTTAATAATAAAAAACCTGGAAGTTATAAAGTTACTTATACTGCAACGGATAAAGAAGGAGAATCTACTAATTTAGATGTAAATGTAATAGTAGAAGAAGTTCAGCAGTCTGTTAGTAATCCAGTTATGAATATAACAAATAAAAATATTCAAATAAGACAAGGTGATAAGTTTAATCCTTTAGCTGGTGTTACTGCAACAGATTATCAAGGAAGAAAGTTAACTGTTAATGTTACAGGAAGTTATGATGTAGAAGTAGTAGGAAGTTATGTATTAACATATACAGTTACTGATACATATGGTAACACAATTACAGATACTGCTACATTAGAAGTAGTTAAACAAAATGCACCTGTAATAAATGGAGTTAAATCAGAGGTTACAATAGAGGTTGGGCAAGCTTTTGATCCGCTAGAAAATGTTACTGCTACAGATTTTGCAGGAAATGCAGTAGAAGTTAAGGTTACAGGAACTTATGACGTAAATGTACCAGGTGAATATACTATAACATATAAAGCTGTAGATAAGTATGGAACTGAATCAGCTGAAATGAAAACTATATTAAAAGTAGTTGAAAAATCAAATAATAACCAAAAACCTGATGATAGTGGAAATAAACCAGACAATGGAGGAAGCAATCCAGGAGATGGTGTAAATAAACCAAACAATGGAGGAAGCAATCCAGGAGATAGTGTAAATAAACCAGATAATGGAGGAAGTAATCCAGGAAACAATATAAATAGTTCTAGCAATGGGACAAACACAGGACAAAATACTGGTAATGTAAATAGTGGTGATTCTAAGAATGAAAATGTTATTAGTGAAAATAATAACTCTACAACAAATAGTTCTAAGATACCTACTACAGGAGCAGCAGTTGGTAGTGGAATAATAGTTTCTATTGGATCTGTTATAGCTTTAATAGGTGCATACTTATTTAAGAAAAATAGATAATAAAAAAAGTGCTTAAGTGTTTCATTGCTTAGGCACTTTTTATTATTAAATTATAAAAAATGATGGAACTGTGGTAGATAGAATAAATTCTAATATTCTAAAAATTCAATATTAGAACAAGCTGTTCAAGCAATGCTTTCACAAACTAAAAGTGGAGTTGAAACTGTTAAGAATTTGCTAACAACTTAATTTAATTCTAAAACTTTGTATTTATTGACATAAAAACATTTAGTGTTTATAATGATAATTATTATCAATTAAAATATAATTATAAATAATATATATGAGGTAAATATGAAAAATATTTTAGAAATAAATGGGTTAAAGGCAGAAGTAGCTACTAAAGTACAAGGATTTATAAATATTTTAGATACGGATAGAAAAATACCAGTAACTCTTATTAATGGAGCAAAGGAAGGAAAGAGCCTTCTTATTACAGCTGGAGTTCATGGAGGAGAATATCCATGTATAAAGGCGGCCATAGAAATAGCTAAAGAAATAAATCCAGCAGATGTTTGTGGAAATATAATAATTGTACATCCAGTAAATGTTGAGGCATTTTTTAAAAGAACTCCAGCAGTTGTTCCAGAAGATAATAAGAATTTAAATAGTATATTCCCAGGAAAAAAAGATGGAACAATAGCAGAAAAAATAGCTTATATTATAGTTAATGAAATGCAAAGTAAAGCAGATTTCCATTTAGATATTCATGGAGGAGATTTAAATGAAGCATTAACTCCACATTTATATTATGCAGGAAAGGCAGAATTGAAAATTATTAATAAAATTAAAGAGGTGGCTGCTGTGCTAGATGTTAAATATATGGTTAAGTCTAACTCTACCACAGGAGTTCATAGCTATGGTTCTATTAGTGGAACTCCAAGTATGATTTTAGAGCGTGGAGGAATGGGGTTATGTCTTACAGAAGATGTTAAAGCATATAAGAAAGATTTATATAGTGTTTTAAATAAAATGGAGATATTGGTAACAGAAGAAACTATTAAAGAGGAAATTCCTATAGATATTACAGAAGCAAATTATCTAGAAGCTTTAAATGAAGGATGTTGGACTAGCTTTGTGGAGGCTGGAGAGTTAATTTCTAAAGGACAAGTATTAGGAGAAGTTACAGACTTTTTTGGTAATTTAGTAGATAGATATTACGCAGAGTTTAATGGGGTTGTAATGTATCATACAGTAGCGTTAGCAGTTGCAAAGGATAGCCCTTTAGTGGCTTATGGTAAGCTTGAGTAAAAGAAATCATACATGTTATGGCATGTATGATTTTTTTTAATAATTAATAATAATGTTGACACGATAGGAGATAAGATATAAAATTTATAAAGGTAAATGCAAATCATTTGCATTATGAAATGGAGATTAATTTATGAAATTATTAAAATATATCTTTAAGAGAGTTGTAGGAGTAATACCCATTTTGATAATAATATCATTTGTATCATTTGGGCTTATGAATTTAGCACCAGGAGATCCGGCAGAAGCAATACTGACTTCTCAGGGAGCTGTTGTAACATCAGAAGTTTTAGAAAGCACTAGGGTAGAGATGGGATTAGACAAACCTTTTTTAGTACAATATCTAAATTGGATGAAAAATTGCTTAAAAGGAGATTTTGGCATTTCCTATTCTACAGGGGTATCGGTAAAGGAAGAGTTATTTAAGCATTTACCATATACCATAGCACTTACAGCCACAGCTATGGCTATAACTATACTTGTTTCGATTCCTATTGGAATAATAGCAGCAATTAATAAAGATAAATTTATAGATTATATAATAAGGACAATCAGCTTTATAGGCAATTCTATTCCAGGATTCTTTTTAGCATTGATATTATTATTAGTCTTTTCTTTAAAATTAAGATGGTTTCCTATATTAAGTGAAAGTGGTATTAAGAGTATAATTTTACCTTCTATAACTTTAGCAATACCTATGATAAGTAAGTATATACGTCAGATAAGAGTAGTTGTTATTGAGGAATTAGAAAAGGATTATGTAAGGGGAGCTAGGTCTAGAGGAATAAGTGAAGCAGGAATACTCTATTTTAATGTACTTAAAAATATAATGATAACAATAATAACGTTAGTAGGATTATCTATAGGGTCATTAATGGGAGGAAGTGCTGTAATTGAGGCTATATTTGTTTGGCCTGGAATTGGAAGCTTAGCATTAAATGCTATATTCAATAGAGATTATCCTGTTATTCAAGGATATGTTCTTTGGATGGCAATAATTTTTGTGCTGATAAATTTAATAACAGATTTGCTATATAAGTTTATTGACCCAAGAATTGAAGCATAGTGAGGGGATAAATATGAGTACAAAAGATAGAAGAAAGAATAAATTTTTAATGATTTTAATATTGATAGTAATAATCTTGGGCATAAGCTTGTTAGCACCATATATAGCACCTAATGATCCGTATAAAATAGATTTACAAAATACATTAAAGGCACCAAGTAGAGAATTCTTTTTAGGCACTGATGCTTTAGGTAGATGTGTATTTTCTAGAATGATATATGGTGCATCTAGAACTATTTTTTCATCACTTATTTTAGTTTCACTAATGTTTGTATTTGGAAGCTTTATAGGAATTATTAGTGGATATATAGGTGGATTATTTGACAATATAGTAATGAGAATTGTTGATGTATTTTTAGCATTTCCTAGTTTGGTGTTGGCCATTGCCGTTGCAGGAGTTTTAGGTGGTGGTATGATTAATGCTATGATAGCCATAGGGGTTATCGGTTGGACTAAGTATGCTAGGTTAGCTAGAGGTGAAGTATTAGAGATAAAGGAAGAAACATTTATAAAAGCCGCTAGGTTAAGTGGTAATAGTTCTATGTATATTGTTTTTAAGCATATTATGCCAAGGGTTTTAAGTACTCTTATAGTTACAGCATCTTTAGATATTGGAACTACTATCATGGAAATGGCAGCGCTTTCTTTCCTAGGATTAAGTTCACCACTACCTATACCGGAATGGGGAGCAATGATGAATGAAGGAAAAAGTATGATTCAATTTGCACCATGGATAACCATAGCACCAGGTATAGCAATTTTTATTATTGTCATATTATTTAATCTTCTAGGTGATGTAGTACATGATATGCTAGATTCTAAGCAAAAAGAATATTAATAAGGAGTTAACTGGTGAAGAAAAGAAAAATAAACATAATGGCTTTAGGAATTTTAACATGTTTTGTTATATTAACGGGCTGTGGCAAAAGTAATGATGATACTGTTTGGAAAAGCAAGGAAGAATTAGTATTTGGAACAACAATCAGTACTAAAAGTTTAGATCCAGCACAAGGATATAGTGGATGGTTTACTGTAAGGTATGGAGTGGCAGAAACGCTTTTTAAATTAGATGATGCTATGGAACCAATTCCATGGTTAGCACAAGGATATGAAGCATTAAATACTAAAACATGGCGTATAGAGATTAAAGAAAATATCTATTTTCAAAATGGAGTAGAGATGACAGCAAAAAAAGTGAAAGAGTCATTAGACAGAGTAATTGAATTAAATAGTAGAGCTAAATCTACTTTAAAAATAAAAAATATTGAAGTAGATGGAAAATATTTAATTTTTAATATGGAAGAGGAAAATCCTACTTTAATAAATGATTTGTGTGATCCTTTTGCAGCAATTATTGATGTGAATGGTACAGAGACTCCTGATAATAATCCAGTAGGTACAGGTCCTTTCATAGTAGAAAATTTTAGTACTATAAGTTCAAGTTATTTAGCTAGAAATAATAATTATTGGGATGGTGATGTAAAGTTAAGCAGTTTAAAGATTATTCCTATTAGTGATAGTGACACATTAGCCATGGCACTACAATCTGGAGAAATTGATATTGCTCAGGGAATATCTACATCACTTATGGCTTTGTTAAAGGAAAATGACGATTATAAGTTAAGTAGTATAGATACCTCAAGATCAATATTAATGTATTTTAATGAAAATAATAGCAATTTAAATAATAAAAATGTGAGAAAAGCAATTAATATGCTTATAAATAAAGAAGAGTATGCAAAGGTACTTTTAAATGGTAATGCAACAGCAGCAGTAGGACCATTTCCAAAGAACACTATATATGGTGCTAATGTAACTGATAATTCAAGTTATAATAAAGAAGAAGCAATAAGAATATTTACAAAAGAAGGGTATAGCGATACCAATGGTGATGGAATTTTAGATAAGGATGGAGAAAATTTAACTTTAAAATTAATTACATATTCAGCAAGAGCTGAGTTGCCAACAATAGCCCAGGCACTTCAAGCAGATTTAAAAGAGGTTGGTATAGAAGTATCCATTGAAATATCTGAAAATATTTCAGATATATTATCTAAGGGAAGCTTTGATTTATGTTTATATTCCAATGTAACATCATCTACTGGAGAGCCTTTATCTTATTTAAATAATGCCATGAGAAGTAATGGAGAATTAAATTATGGTAATTATAGTAATATGGAAGTAGATATGCTTTTAGATAAAATGCAGTTAGAATTTGATATAGAAGAAAGAAATAATTTAGCAGAAGAAATAGTTCAAAAGGTTTTAGATGATGATGGTTATAATTTTATAGCACATCTTAAGGTTAGTTTCTTGATGAAAAATAATGTAGTGGGATTTAAGGCACATCCTACAGATTATTATCAATTTAATAAAGATACATATATTCAGTAGGTGAAGCGATGAAAGAGATATTAAAAGTTAAAGATTTATCTGTTAATAATAATAGCGTAAAAATATTAAAGAATATATCTTTTAATATAAAAAAAGGTGAGATATTAGGCATAGTTGGAGAAAGTGGTTGTGGAAAAAGTACGCTCATTAGAGCTTTGATTCAAATGATGAATAAATCAGAGGAAATAATTAGTGGTGAAATATTATTTAATGAAAGGAATCTTTTATCATTAGATAGTAAGCAGATAAGAAAATTAAGAGGAAATAATCTGGCAGTAATTTTTCAAAATCCAGGAGCAACATTAAATCCTATTAGAAAAATAGGTAAGCAATTTGTACAAACTATGCAAAGTCATATGAATATAAATAAAAATGAAGCTTTAGAAAAAGCTGCAAATATGCTTGAGAAGGTTAATTTAAAGGATAGCAAATGTATATTAAACAGCTATCCTTTTGAACTAAGTGGAGGTATGAAGCAAAGAGTTACCATAGCTTTAGCTATAATTTTAGAGCCAGAAATATTAATAGCTGATGAGCCCACCAGTGCATTAGACGTTACGGTACAGGCACAGGTAGTAAAGGAAATGATGTCACTTAGAGATAATTTTCAGACAAGCATAATAATAGTTACTCATAGTATGAGTGTTATATCACAAATGGTAGATAAAGTAGCAGTTATGTATAGTGGAAATATCGTGGAGTATGGAGATAAAGAAGATATACTCAGAAATCCTAAACATCCTTACACTAAGGCTTTAATAGATTCAGTTCCTAAGATGGATGGAACTATGCCAAAAGGTATAAAGGGAAATCCACCATTATTTACGGAAAATATAACTGGTTGCAGTTTTGCACCAAGGTGCGAAAAATGTAATGAAGTATGTATAAAAAATCAGCAATATTTGAAGAAGATGCATGATGGAAGATACATAGCTTGTGATTATGTAGAAGATTTGGAGAAAAAATATGGATAAAATAATTTTACAATGCAATAATTTAAGAAAGACATATAAAAAGAAAGATCATTTACATGTTGCTTGTGATGATATAAATCTGTATATAAAGCAAGGTGAGTGTTTAGGGGTAGTTGGAGAAAGTGGTAGTGGAAAAAGCACCTTAGCTAATATCATTATGAAACTGGAAAAAGCAGATAGTGGAACAGTAGTATTAAATGATAAAGATATTACTAACGTAAAAAGAAATGAATTAAAAGAAGTTTATAAGGAAATTCAAATGGTATTTCAAGATGCCATTGGCTCATTTAATCCAAGGCTAACCATTGAAGAATCTATTATGGAGTATGTTTGTAATTTATGTTCTACAATGGAAGAAGAAAAAAAGCATAAGGTAGATAATCTTTTGCAGATGGTAGGTTTGCCAAAGGAGTATAAAGATAGATATCCTCATGAATTAAGTGGAGGGCAATGTCAGAGGGCAGCTATTGCAAGAGCATTATCAGCTCATCCTAAGATTTTAGTTTGTGATGAAGCTACCAGTGCTTTAGATGTATCAGTTCAAGCACAGGTAGTTGAATTACTAAAAGAAATGCAAGAAAAAATGAATATTTCATACTTATTTATTACTCATGATTTAGCATTAGTAAGTAGTTTTTGTGATAGAGTAGCAGTTATGAAAAATGGAAAAGTAGTAGAAGTTGGAGAAGCAAAGGAGGTTATTAATAATCCTCAACATGAATATACCAAGTTATTAATTCAATCAGCTTATCTTTAATAAGTAAAGTCATCAGTCTGTAAAAAAGATAGCCAGAGCTATCTTTTTTACTATTTTCTAATAAAGTTTGTTTGAATTTTTGTTTCTTTTTTAGGAATATTAATGTGATTTGCTTGGCCAACTTTAATACATTTTAAAAGCCAAGCCATATTCTTACCTAAGGTTCTCATTATTTGCATACCTTCAAGATCTTGTACTACTTCTTCAGGAGTATTACCATGAACCATGCACCAATATTGCGAAGAAACAAGTGGCATATTTGAAATAGTAAAGTATTTATTTAATTGTTCTAGAGTGGCAGTGGAACCAGCTCTACGGCAACTAACTATAGCAGCACCAGGTTTATACTCAAAGTATTTTTTACCAGCATAAAAAGCTCGATCTAAAAAACTTGTTATAGCACCAGAAGCAGCGGCGTAATGTACAGGAGAGCCAAAGATAAAACCATCAGCTTCTTGTGCTTTTTTTAAGGCAACATTTACGGTATCATCATTAAATACACAGCGTCCAGATTGTGTTTTAGCACAATTACCACATCCAATACATCCTCGTATAGGTTTATTGCCAATATGAAAAATTTCTGTCTCTATATTTTCTTCATTAAGAGTCTTAGCCACTTCACATAATGCAGTATAACTACATCCTTTTTCTTTAGGACTTCCGTTAATAAGTAAAACTTTCATAATATTCTCATTCCCCTTAAATTTTTATATCTATATCATTATTATTATACAAATTATGTAATAATTAATAAACTATTTAAAAATGATTAAAAATTGACAAAATGGGCGATGATCTTTAGTTTTGTTTTGAAAAAAATAAATGGATAATGGAAGCTTGAAAAAGCTTTGAATATCTCTTTAAATCATAAAAAATTAAACTTTGACTTTCCTTGACTTTGGATTTATAATTTACTTGTAAAAAGAGATGAGGGATATGAGGAACAAGAGCTAAGGGATATTAAGGTAAAGAAAAAAGGAGGTTTTTGTATGTTTGGTTTAATACCTTTTAGAATGACAAGAGGAAGTGGTAATACAATATCATCATTAACTAATCTTTTTGATAATTTCTTTAGTGATGATTTTATATCAACTTTTGATGAGAGAAATGATATAAGGGCTGATGTGAGAGAAACAAATGAGGCTTATTTAGTGGAGGCAGAGCTTCCAGGAGTGAATAAGGAGGATTTACGTTTAGATTATGATAATAATTATTTAACAATTTCAGCAATGAAGAATGAGACATTTGAGGATAGGCAAGATAATTATTTGAGGCAAGAAAGACATTATGGTCAAATAGCAAGAAGCTTTTATTTTGATAATGTTGATAAAAATCAAATACAAGCTAGATTCCAAAATGGAGTTTTAGATATTATCTTACCTAAGAGGACTATTGGAAGATCAAGCTATAATGGAATACCTATTCAATAGTGTTTGAATATTTTAATTAAAAAATAGCAATTTAAAATTATTTATATGTGTGAAAGCATAAAGGAGGCTTTTATATGTTTGGTTTAGTACCTTTTAAAATGAATAAGGATCTTAATAATAGTAACACAATGTTTAATGATTTATTTGGAGATTTCTTTAATGATAATCTTAATATGAATACTGCAATTAAAGCAGATATCAGAGAAACTAAAGAAGCCTATATATTAGAAGCTGATCTTCCTGGAATGAGGAAGGAAGATATAAACTTGGAATATAATCAAAATTACTTGACTATACACGCTCATAAAAATGAAACTAAGGAAGATAAGAAGGAAAATTATATAAGGAAAGAAAGACATTATGGAGAAGTTTCAAGAAGCTTTTATGTAGGTAATATTGATAAATCTGCTATAAGTGCAAAATTTGAAAATGGTGTTTTGGAAGTTACCTTACCAAAACAGGAGAAATCAATAAATGAAGATAATAAAATTAAGATTGAATAATTTAAAATTAGCCCTGTTACAGTAAATTGTAGCAGGGCTTTAAATTTTAGATATTAATTTATTTTTTATACAAAAATCAGATAATAACTATATATAGTGTATGAGGAGGTTTATAGAACGCATATATAGTGTTTTAAAAAAGGAAAAATAATACTGTCAAATTGATTATATTATTTAAAATTAAAGATTTTTATAGCAAAATGAAGTTTTTAATGGGAAATTAGCAAATAAAAAGAAAGGAAAAAAAGATAAAAAAAATTTTTTGAGTTATAATAAATCGTCATATTAATTAATAATAACATTAATATATATTAGAACTAAATAGGGGGAGATTTGAATGCAAGTAATTAAGCGCGATGGTAGTACAGTTGATTTTGATAAGTCGAAAATAAGAGAAGCTATATGTAAATCTATGAAAAATGGTAGTGGTATATACTTACCGGATATTGCAGGGATAATAGCTGATGATGCAGAGAAATATTTTAGTAAGGAAGATGAAACCCCAACTATATATAAGATAGAAAGCTATGTCTATGATAGATTAGTTCATTATGAACAATCAGTAACAGCTAAAGCTTATGAAGGATATAGAGCAGTACAAGAGTTTAAGAGAAATACTAATACAACTGATGAAAGTATCTTAAGCTTAATCAATAAGACTAATGATGATGTTATGAAGGAAAATTCTAATAAGAATGCTTCTATAGCTGCTACACAAAGAGATTTAATAGCAGGAGAAGTATCGAAGGATATTTCAAGGAGAAGATTAATACCATCACATATGGTTCAAGCTCATGATGAAGGAACCATTCATTGGCATGATATGGATTACACTTTATCACCAATATTTAACTGTTGTTTAATAAATCTAGAAGACATGCTGGAAAATGGTACTGTTATTAATGATAAATTAGTTGAATCACCAAAATCATTTGGTACAGCTTGTACTGTAACAACGCAAATAATAGCACAAGTATCTAGTAACCAATATGGTGGTCAAAGTATAACAGTTAAGCATTTAGCTAAATATTTAAAGGTAACAGAAGATAAAGCTTATAATCACTATATGGAGCTTTTAAATGATGAAGAGTTAGCTAAGAAGCTTGCTTTAGATATGAAAATGAAAGAGCTTAAAGATGGTGTACAAACTATAAGATACCAATTAAGTACATTACAAACAACAAATGGACAAGCTCCATTTTCAACAATTTATTTAGAAATAGAAGAAGGTCATCCTTATGAAGAGGAAATGGCTTTAATTTGTGAAGAAATGATTAAGCAAAGATTGGAAGGAATGAAAAATTATAGAGGGCAAGAAATAGGAGAAGCATTCCCTAAACTTGTTTATTTATTAGATGAACATAATTGCTTAGAAGGTGGAAAATATGATTATATCACTAAATTAGCAGCTAAATGTACAGCCAAAAGATTGGTACCTGATTATCAATCAGCAAAAATTATGAGAAAGAATTATGAAGGGAATACATTCCCACCAATGGGTTGTAGATCGCACTTATCACCATGTAAAGATGAAAATGGTAACTACAAGTGGTATGGTAGATTTAACCAGGGTGTAGTAAGTCTAAATTTACCACAAATTGCTATTACGGCAGATAAAGATATGGAGTTATTTTGGGATATGTTAGATCAAAGATTAGAACTTTGTAAGGATGCTTTAATGATTAGACATAACATGTTACTTGGTACTTCTTCAGATGTATCACCAATCCACTGGCAACATGGTGCTATAGCAAGACTTGGAAAAGGTGAAAAAATAGATAAATACTTAAAAGATGGATACTCAACATTATCATTAGGATATGTAGGGGTATGCGAAATGGTTTATGCAATGCTAGGGGTAAGCCATACTACTCCAGAAGGAGAAAAGTTTGCTTTAGAAGTAATGAATCATATGGAAGATAAATGTATGGAATGGAAGAAGGAAACTGGTTTAGGATTTGGTCTTTATGGAACACCAGCAGAAAACTTAATTTATAGATTCTGTAGATTAGATAAAGCTAGATTTGGGGAAATTAAAAATGTAACTGATAGGTTATATTATACTAATTCTTATCATGTGCACGTATGTGAAGAAATAGATGCATTTAGCAAGCTTAAATTTGAATCTCAATTCCATGATATATCTTTAGGTGGATGCATTTCATATATAGAAGTACCTGATATGAGTAAAAATATTGAAGCAGTTGAAGATATAATAAACTTTATATATCATAATATTCAATATGCTGAAATAAATACAAAACCAGATATATGCTACAAATGTGGATATACAGGTGAAATACAATTAAATAAAGGGGATTTAACTTGGCATTGTCCATCATGTGGAAATAGTGATGAAAATGAAATGCAAGTTATGAGAAGAACTTGTGGATATATTGGAACTAATTTCTGGAATAAAGGAAGAACAGCAGAAATTGGAGATAGAGTCTTACATCTATAAGTAAAAAAGATAAGTGTTATATAAAATTAAGTTTTAATATAACACTTATCTTTTAAATTAATGCTATAATTAAGATAAAAATAAAATCAAAAAGGTTATTAATTGATATTCATAGATATTTATTTGAAGATATATATGAATTTGCAGGAAAAGTACGTGATGTTAATATTGCAAAAGGAAATTTTAGATTTGCACCTGTTATGTATTTAAAGGCATCATTAGAACATATTGAATCAATGCCACAATCAAGTTTTGATGAAATAATTGAGAAGTATGTTGAGATGAATATTGCTTATCCATTTAGAGAAGGAAATGTTTATAGAATAGAAGATTTATAGTAATACAAAAAAATAATATTTTACATAAAACTTATAGTATTAAATTTAATTTCTATAGGTTTTGTTTTTATAATATTATTTACTTAGTTATGTACTTAATTTTAAGAAATAAAAGTGCAAATATAATGTATACTAATTAATAAAAAGTGTATATAAAATAAAGAAAATTTTAAATAAGATATATAAATGTGTCGAAAAATATGTTATGATAAAAAGGAAAAAATATTTAAGGATGGGAAGATAAATGAAAAGATTTTTAGCATTACTTTCAGTTTTAGTACTAAGTATGTCAATGTTAGTTGGATGCGGTTCAAAAACAGCAGATAATGATGAGTTAGTTGTATACTTTGTACCATCAAGAGATCCAGCAGAGATTCAAAAAGCAACTAAACCATTAGCAGAAATGTTAAAGGCTGAATTATCAAAATTAGGTTACGATTTTGAAAAAGTAAGAATTGAAGTTGGTACAAGCTTTGAAGCAGTTGGTGAAGCATTATCTTCAGGAACAGCTCAAGTAGGATTTATTCCAGGGGGAACTTACGTATTATATGATGATGGTGTAGATGTTGCATTAACAGCAACTAGATTTGGATTAAACCATGATTCAGAAAATCCAGCAGATTGGAATACAGCTCCAACAGAAAATACAAACAATAAAGTTAAATACTACAGATCATTAGTAATTGCTGGTCCAAGTGAAAAAGGACAAAAATTAGCTGCAAAGATTAACAACGGAGAAAAGTTAACTCTAGATGATATTCAAGGCGCTACATGGGGAGTTTCATCAAATACAACTTCACCAGCAGGATATATTTATCCAAGCCTTTGGTTACAAGAGAACTTTGGAATATCAATAACAGATTTAAAAAGTAAAGTGGCTTTAGATAACTATGCAACATCATTATCTCAATTAGCAAGTGGTCAAATTGATGTAATGGTAACTTATGCTGATGCACGTTTAGACTATGTTGATCAATGGAATTCTAATTTTGGAAGAACAGCTTCTATATGGGATGAAACAAATGTTATTGGTGTAACAGATGGTATTTACAATGATACAATATCTGTTACTAAGGATGCATCAATGACTTCAGAATTAAAGGAAGCTATACAACAAGCTTTCATTAACATAGGTAATACAGAAGAAGGTCAAAAAATTATTTCAATATACAGCCACAAAGGTTATGAAATTGGAAATAGTTCTGACTACGATGCAGAAAGAGAAGCACAAAAATTAATTAAGTCTATGCAATAATTTTAAAAGAAAATATCTTTTATTTTATTAGCTGTAAAAATGAGTTCATGTTTAACATGAACTCATTTGGTATATAAAAGTATAATATACAAAAAGTTTACAAAAAGATAAATTTAGAATGTGAGGGAAACTTGTGATTAAGTTTGATAAGGTAAATAAGGTTTATCCAAATGGATTACATGCGCTAAAAAATATATCACTTGAAATAAATCAAGGCGAGTTTGTAGCAATAATAGGTTTATCAGGAGCTGGTAAGTCTACATTATTAAGAACAATTAATAGAATGCATGACATTAGCGAAGGATCATTAACTGTAAATGGACAAGAAATAAATGATTTAGCAGGAAAAGATTTAAGAAAATTTAGACGTAAAATAGGAATGGTATTCCAATCTTTTAATTTAGTAACTAGAACTACAGTAGTAAACAATGTATTAACTTCAAGAGTGCCAGATATGCCATTATGGAAGTCTATAATAGGTTTATATTCTAAAGAAGATAAAGTTATAGCTTTAGAAGCATTAGACAAAGTTGGTATATTAGATAAGGCTTATGTTAGAGCTGATCAACTTTCTGGTGGACAACAACAAAGAGTTGCTTTAGCTAGAACATTAGCACAAAAGCCAGAAATAATTCTTGCTGATGAACCAGTTGCAGCACTTGACCCAATAACTGCAAAACAAGTTATGGATGACTTCAAAAAGATTAATAAAGAATTAAATATGTCAGTATTAATTAATATTCACCATGTAGATTTAGCATTAAAATATGCTGATAGAGTTATTGGAATAAAGGCAGGAGAAATAGTATATGATGGACCATCTGCAGAAGTAGATAGTGAAGTATTAAAGCAAATATATGGCCGTGAATTATCTGCTGATGAAGTAATGGGGGCTTAATTATGTTAGGAAAAATAAAAAATATATTTAAGCCTGAAAAGATTATTCTGAACAATGGCAAAGAAGTTCAGCCTAAAGCTTCAGTTGCACCTTTTGTAATAATTGGACTATTTTTATCTTTAATAGTTGCAGGAGATGTAACTGGGTTTAATTTTGAAACAATAATTAAGAGAGGAAATGAGTTTTTTGTAATATTAAAAGATATGTTTCCACCTAATTTTGATTATATGAAGACAGTTATTCCACCACTTATAGAAACTATAAAAATATCTGTTTTAGGCTCTTTAATAGGAAGTTTTATAGCAATTCCTTTTGCTATGTTATGTTCTGTTAATATAAATAAATCTAAAATTATTTTAAATTTAGTTAGAGTTGTAATGAGTATTACAAGAACATTACCAACATTAATTATTGCTTTAATATCAACTTATATATTTGGATTAGGAACTTTTGCAGGTACTGTTGCAATATCAATATTTACTTTTGGTATAGTAACTAAAATGTTATATGAAAAGGTTGAAACTGTTGATATGGGACCTTTCGAAGCTATGGAAGCTGTTGGTGCGACAAGAGTAAAAGCCTTTGTTGGAGCAATAATGCCTCAAATAATGCCTTCATATTTATCCATTTGTCTTTACAGTTTGGAGATAAATGTAAGAGCTGCTGCGATACTTGGATATGTAGGAGCTGGTGGTATAGGTCTTATATTAAATGAAAAAATTGGTTGGAGAGAATATGATAGGGTTGGTATGATCCTTGTTATGTTATTTATAACAGTCTTAATTATAGAAAATGGAAGTAAATATATAAGAGAAAGGTTAGGGTAGTATGGAATTATCATTAAAAAAACAATTAGAAAAACAGCCAAATACATGGATAAGTAAAGCCCTAACTGTATTATTTATAGTAATTGTAATAGTATGGGCTTCAAAGGGAATTAATTTTAGTGGAATTAAATCAAATGGAGTTGATATTGCTAAAAATGTATTATCAGGAATTCTACATCCTGATTTAGAAATGTTATTAACTGAAGTTCCAGCATTATTATTAGAAACTATTTGTATAGCTTTAATAGGTACTTTAATTGGAGCAGTATTAGCAGTTCCGTTAGCATTTTTATCTTCTACTAACATAATGCCTAAGTGGATAAGTGTTATAGGATTATTTATTATAGCAGCACTTAGAACATTCCCAGCATTTGTTTATGGATTAATGTTTATTCGTGTAACTGGACCTGGTGCTTTTGCAGGGGTTCTTACAGTATCAGTAATATCTATAGGTATGATAGCTAAATTATTTATTGAATCAATAGAAGATTTAGATACTAAAATATTAGAATCTCTAGATGCTGCAGGATGTAGTACTTTTGAAAAAATAAGATATGGAATATTACCACAGTTATTTACAAATTTCGTTTCTACAGTTATATATAGATTTGAAATAAATATAAAGGATGCTTCTATATTAGGACTAGTTGGTGCAGGGGGAATAGGAGCACCATTAATATTTGCAATGAATGCATTTAATTGGGATGAAGTTGGTGCTATTCTTTGTGGATTAATAATTTTAGTATTAGTTGTAGAAATAATTTCAACTAAAATAAGAACTAAACTTGCTAGAGGTTAGGATAAATAAAATATATAGTATGAAAATCATTTTTAATACTAATATATAATAAAAGGGGGATTAGAACTTAAATCCTCCTTTTTTTAAATTATATTTTTAGGAGTATAAATGTAAAAAACAATAATAATTTAAAAATGCTATCAAATAAAGTTATTAGAGTGCTTATGTAGAATTATATGATATCTAAAAAGCAGTTATAAAATTGTTGATTATATAATTCTTATAGTATATCTTTTAAAGAATATTAATACTACCAAAACTGAACTAAATAAATTTGTAAGTGATTTTGAAAATATTTTAAATAACTTTAAACCAAGTGTTCCAGCTAATGTATATAGTAGAATTATCTATACAAACACACGTCCAAAGTTAAATTTTTAAAATACTAAGAGTTAATACAGTATTTTGGTTAAGATATAGTTTTGTAGTATCTAGCTGTATCTACAACAACTTTAGGATTGTTTTTAAAATAATTAATAATTATTTCAGGTATTTCAATTAATATTTCCTTAACAACCTTACAATTTTCATAGCATTCATAACCACCAGCACCACTAGCTCTATAGTTATTCATAACTAAAGTTAAGTTTTTATCTTCAGATAATTCTTCACCATTAAATTTAATAGAAGTAACTCTATTTCCAACTTCTTTAGTTAAGTCAAAAGTATAGTTTATATTTGAGAAGTAATCATAATTATAATGTTCAACTTTAGGTTTTAAGAATCTTTCAGATACTGTTACATTTCCATTATTATTTTCAAAGTAGCTAGCAGCTCTTTCTAATGCTAATTTTAATATATTTTTATTAACTTCAAGAACAGCTAATGTATTTGGATATGGATAAGTAGATAAAATATCTCTTACAGTAACATTTTTACTAAATCCTTTTATTACATTTGCAAAGGTAGTACAAGATATATCTGCATTGCTACTTTCAAGTTGAATTTGATTTATAAAGTTAGCTAAATTTGAACCATTTAAAGCCATATCTAAATGAGTTGTAGGCTGAAGTTTAGTATCTAAAACACCAACAGGAGTATCTAACCATTCTTGAACCTTATCTTCTAATGGTAAGAATTTATCATACATTTCCTTATTAGGATTTAATTCTAAATCTTTTAATGATGAATTTATTTCAACTTTGCAATCATCATTTATAGTAAGATTTAATTCTAAGAATTTACTTCCATTATGTGGAGTTTGAACTATGTGAGTTCTATGAAGATTTTTATTAGCTATAGGAAGGTGCTGATGACCTGTAAGAAGTATATCAAAATCAAATTCCTTACATATTTTATAAGCAATATTTTCTTTTGTAGTGCTTAATTGTTTGTGAGATTCTAAATCATATTCAAATCCACCATGGTAAACACCTACAAGGATATCACATTGTTCTTTTACAGTTTCATAATATTTCTTTACTGAGTCAAAAGTATCAGTGATATCTATATCTTTTATATTTTCAGGACGCTCCCATCTGTTTATAAAGTCAGTAGTAAATCCAATTATACCTACTTTTAATCCATTTTCCATTGTTTTTATCTTGTAAGGGAAAATAGGTAATTCATTAGTTTTATCTACAACATTAGCACAAAGACAAGTGGCATTTAAATTATTTAAGTACTTCTTTAAATATTCCTTTCCATAGTTAAAGTCATGATTACCAAGAGTTATAAAATCATATCCTCCAGCATTCATAATAGTTGCTAATGGATGCACATCAAATTCTGAATTACTTAAGTAATTTGTAAAAGGTGAACCTTGAATAGTGTCTCCACCATCAATTATTAATGTATTTCCATCTTTATTGAAATGATTAATTATATTAAGCAAACCAATATTTTTTTCATTTCTTTCTACATAATCAGTTGGATAAACATATCCATGAAGGTCAGATGTAAAATAGATTTTTAAATTCTTCATTAAATAATACCGCCTCTTTTGTTAAATTTATATAAATAATATTAATAGTATTAAGTATATCATATTTTTACTTATAATAAGTATAAATTATGAATTTAGCATATTTATATAATTAGTAGTATAATATGATTAACAATAAAATTAACATATGAAAGTAAAAATTAAGGGGAATTCTAAAATGAAATATGCACAAATTAGGAAGTTCGACGTCACAAATGGGCCCAAGGTGCGTACTACTTTATTTGTAAGTGGATGTACACATAATTGTCCTCAGTGCTTTAATAAAGATCAGCAAAGCTTTGAGTATGGAGAATTTTGGACTGAAGAAGTGGAAGAACAATTCCTTTCTTATGTAAAAAGTCCCAATGTTCATGGGGTAAGTATTTTAGGTGGAGAGCCTATGCAGCAGTTAATGGATGATTCTTTATTAAAACTTTTAACTAGAATAAAAGAAGAAACTAATAAGGAAATATGGCTTTGGTCAGGATATACTTATGAAGAGATAATAAGTAATCCAAAAAGAAAGGAAATATTAGAACAAGTTGATGTTTTAATAGATGGTCCATTTAAGGCTGAAATGAAAAATTTAAGCTTAAAATATAGAGGTTCAGAAAATCAAAGAATTATTGATGTAAAAAAATCATTGAAAGAAAAAAAAGTTGTTTTAATAAATGTAATATAAGGATGTAAGAAGACACTTACATCTTTTTTAAAAGTATTTTTTAGCTTTCTTGTAGATTTAATTTTATTAAAAGATTTATTTTAATATGTCCATTACTTTATATTAACACCATATAGGTTTTATTGACATAAGACCAAGTTTAATTTTATATAAATAATATTGATTATATCATATTTTTATTATAGCTAGTTTAAAATATAAATTATGAAGTTTTTTTATTATAGTAATATGCGTAGGGGGAAGTACAATGTATTACAAATTAAAAAAAGTGGTTATGAGTATTATTATAAGTTTATTAATGATATTTTTAGTAAGTTGTGGAACAATGGAAGTAAGTACAAATGTAAAAGTAAATAAAGATGGAAGCAGCAATACAGTATTTAGATTAGTTTATGATGAAAGTATAAAAAATGTGGTAGGAGATGGATTGCTACAGCAGGTATTAGGTACAGAGACAGAAGTTAATGTGTATTCACAAGATAATAATACTATTGAAGAGGTTACAATTACAACTTCCAAAATAAATATAAAGGATTTATTAAAATCTAATGCTTTAAATATAAGCAATTTGTCATATGATTATGGCAATATTATTAAGTACGATGTGAAAAGAAAAAAAGGAGTTTTAAAGGATAAATATACAATTAATATAGGTCTTACTAAAGATTTATTATCAGAGATAGATGCTAATATTGAAAATGAAGTAAGTAATAATATAAATAACTATATTACACCAGAAATACAAAAATATTTGTATGGTAATGTAACTAGTTTTTTAATTGGAAATGTAACAAATACCATCAAAAATTATGTGGCACAAATACCATATGATTTAACACTTTCCATACCTTTTAAGATTACAGAAAGTAATGCAACAACAAAAATTGATGATTATACAAACAAGTGGAGTTATACTCTGCAGGATTTAAATACAAATACAGAAGTGAGGTTATCATTTTTTGCACCTAATGTAATTAATATGGGTTTAATTATATTATGTGCTGTGATAATTATTATATTAATAATAGTATTATTAGTAAGACATAGGAAAAGGTAAGTAGAAGGGGCTGTCGCACTATGAACAGACCCTTTTAAATATATATGTAAAGGTGTAAGTGCCAATATAGATTTTTATAGTAATTTTGTATATAGCATGGTTTTATATATTTCTCTTTTGATGGATATAGATAAAATTTAATTATTGACACAAAATAAATAAGTAGATATGATACTAAAGACTAATGGAATAATAATGAAGAGGAGATGAATAAATGAAATTAATATTAAAGTATTTAAACAGATATAAAGGTTTAGTTTTATTAAATATAATTGGTGTATTGGGATTTGCTTTAGTTGAGTTAGGTATACCTACAATAATGGCTACAGTCATAGATAAAGGTATAGCTTATAATGATATAAGCTATATAAAGAAAATGGGAACTGTTATTGTTATTATATCTGTGCTAGGTGTTATGGGGTCAATACTTTTAGGATTTACTTCAGCGAAGATTTCCACCAGCGTTGTTAGAGATATAAGAAATGATATCTTTAAAAAGTCTCAAGAATTTTCTCATAGTGAATACGATAGATTTGGTATATCATCAATGATAACTAGAACTACCAATGATGCCTTTCAAGTTATGCAATTTACTAATACTATTTTGAGAATGGCAATGATATGTCCTATTATGTTTATCATAAGCGTATTTTTAATTTTATCAACAAGTGTGAGATTATCTGCTATCTTATCAGTTACCTTACCACTTATTGTTTTAGGCGTATATTTAATTGCTAAAACATCCCATCCATGGTCTCAAACACAACAAAATAATTTAGATAAGCTTAATAGAATATCTAGAGAGAATTTAACAGGAATTAGGGTTATTAGAGCTTTTGGTAATGATGATTATGAAAGAAAGAGATTTAAAAAAGTTAATAATGCATATGCTTTCATTTCAAAAAAGCTATTTAAACTTATGTCAGTGGCTCAACCTACTTTCTTTTTATTATTAAACTTAGCTATAATAGCTATATTCTGGATGGCTAGCAAGATGATAAATATTGGCTCATTGCAAGTTGGGCAATTAGTTGCATTTATAGAATATTTATTTCATGCAATGTTCTCTTTAATGTTATTTTCTAATGTTTTTGTTATGTATCCTAAAGCACAAGTTTCAGCAGAAAGAATACAGGAAATATTAGATGCAGAGCCTATGATTAAAAATCCAGAACAAGGAATTACTGAAACAAATAATGAAGGAACATTAGAATTTGAAAATGTTACATTTGTTTATCCAGATGGAGAAGAACCAGTAATTAAAAATGTTTCATTTAGTGCTAAAAAAGGAGAAACCATTGCTTTTATTGGTAGTACAGGTAGTGGAAAGTCAACACTTATTAATCTTATACCAAGATTTTATGATGTAACAGAAGGAAGTATAAGAATTGATGGTATAGATGTGAGAAAGTTTAATTTAAAAGCACTAAGAAAGAAAATAGGCTTTATAAGACAAAAGAATTTATTATTTACCGGTACTATAAAAAGTAACATAAAATTTGGCAAACCTCATGCTACTCATGATGAAGTTGAAAATAGTGCAAAAATTGCACAAGCTTATGATTTTATTACTACTAAAGAAAAGGGCTTTGATGAACCTATAAGTGAAGGAGGCTCTAATGTATCAGGAGGGCAAAAGCAAAGATTATCAATAGCTAGAGCTTTAGTAAGAAAATCAGAAATATATATATTTGATGATAGTTTTTCAGCCCTAGACTTTAAGACAGATGCTATTCTTAGAAAGGCTTTGAAAAAAGAAACTAAAGATGCAATTGTTTTAATAGTAGCGCAAAGAATAGGATCAATCATGGATGCAGATAAGATAATTGTATTAGATGAAGGAAAAGTTGTAGGCGTTGGTAAGCATAAAGAATTGTTAAGTACTTGCAACGTATATCATGAAATAGCATTATCACAACTTACAGAGGAGGAACTTGCATAATGAATAAGATAAAAGATACAATTAGAAAAATAGCCCCCTTTGTAAAAAATTATAAGAAAGGGTTTATTTTTGCCATAATACTTATTATTTCAGCAGCTGTATTTACAGCTCTTGCTCCTATGGTGGAAGGTTTTATAATAACTCAACTTACCAATGATTCTCTTGATATAATCAGAGGTGTTGAAGGCGCTAGTGTAAATTTTAAATATATACTAAAGGTATTGGTGATTCTTGTATGTATATATTTAGGTAATGTATTATCAACTTATGGGGCAAGTTTTTTATTAACTAACTCTATACAAAATAGTATGAGAGACTTAAGAGGAGCCATACAGGATAAGATTAAAAGATTGCCAGTAAGTTATTTTGATGGAAACAGCTATGGTGATGTATTAAGCAGGATTACTAATGATATTGATACTATATCAAATGCTTTGCAGCAAAGTTTAAGTCAGATAATTAATTCTATTTTAGCAGTTTTATTAGCTTTGATTATGATGTTTAGAATAAATGTAAAAATGGCTTTTGTGGCAACACTAATAATACCATTAAGCTTTCTTGTATCAAAAATTGTGGTAAGTAAATCACAAGGCTATTTTAAAGCACAGCAAGATGCTTTAGGAAAGCTAAATGGAACTGTACAGGAGATGTTCACAGGTTTCAATGAGATAAAGCTATATGGTAAAGAAGAAAGTGCCATAAATGAATTTGTTGAAATAAATAGTAAATTACAAGCTTCAGGTTTTAAAGCTCAATTTATTTCCAGTACAATGGGGCCTTTAGTATCACTAGTAAGTTATCTTGGAATTGCTGCCATTGGAATTATAGGAGCAATTACAGCAGTAGCTGGTAGAATTACTGTAGGGAATTTACAGGCTTTTATAAGATATATTTGGCAAATAAATCAGCCATTATCACAAGTAACTCAATTATCATCAGCAATACAGTCAGCTTTTGCAGCGGTAGATAGAGTGTTTGAAATCTTAAATGAAGAAGAGCAAATTCCAGATAAAGAGCAAAGTGTCAAACTAGATAATCCAAGAGGAGATGTAAGTTTTGAACATGTAAAATTTGGTTATAATGATGATAAAATATTAATTCATGATTTAAATGCAGAAATTAAAGCAGGACAAATGGTGGCTATAGTTGGACCAACTGGTGCTGGAAAAACTACGTTAATCAACTTATTAATGAGATTTTATGAGCTAAAAGGTGGCTCAATAAAGATTGATGGAGTAGATACTCGAGATATGAAGCGTGAAGATTTACGTAGTCTTTTTGGAATGGTACTACAGGATACTTGGTTATTTAATGGTACTATTGAAGAAAATATAAAGTATGGGAACTTTAATGCCAGTAAGGAAGATGTTATATTAGCAGCAAAGATTGCTAATGTACATCATTTTATTAAGACATTGCCAGAAGGCTATGATATGGTATTAAATGAGGAGGCATCTAATATATCACAGGGAGAAAAGCAGCTTCTTACCATTGCAAGAGCAATACTATCAGATCCAGCTATTTTAATATTAGATGAAGCAACTAGTTCTGTAGATACAAGACTTGAGCTTATGTTACAGCAAGCTATGCAAAATGTAATGAAGGGAAGAACAAGCTTTGTTATAGCTCATAGGCTTTCAACTATAAAAAGTGCTGATTTAATCCTTGTAATAAAAGATGGTAATATAATTGAACAAGGAAATCATCAGGAACTTATGGCTAAAGGTGGTTTCTATGAAGAACTATATAACAGTCAATTTGCTGAACAATAGGATATTGATGATAAGGAACTCTAAGGGAGTTCCTTTAATCTTTTTTTAGAAGCTATTAAAATAAGAGATGGGTTTAATTACATAAGTTTTTTTTATAAACCTATTTAAATTTTTAATAAATGCAATATAATGAATAATGGCAATATTTATTATGTTAAGAGTTAATAGCAAATATAAGGAGAGGAAAGGTACTTAGAAAATGATTATGATGCTTTCGTTAATAGTAGGTTTAATATTAATTTTATTTTTATATAATAAAGATATTTTTCATAGAGATACAGTTATAACTATAGTGACTAATTTGCCATTAGGAATTTTCAAAGATGAAAATAAAAAGAAAATGGTTAATGAAAAAGAGCAAATTCATATTAAAAAAGATGAAAATAATATTAAAACTGAACAAGTAATAAATGAAGCACCATTAGCAAAAATAGAAGCTGATGAAAAGGTAGAAGAGATAGTTGAAAGCAATGAAAGTATTGAATTTCCAGAAGAAAAAGAAATTATAGTCTATTGGACACCTAATGGTAAAAACTACCATATGAAAAACACTTGCAGGACTTTAGCAAGAAGTAAGGTAATCCTTAGTGGAAATACTTTAGAATGTGAAAAAGCAATATGTTGTGAGCATTGCAAAATTGAAGAGGATAAAAATAAGATATAGTAATGCTATATCTTATTTTTATTAAGTAAATAATAGAGAGATTTTTCGCTTGGAGTTTTTAAATAATTTTAAGATGATATTCTCATCATTATAATTAGGATTAGAAATAACAGAGATATGAATTTCTTTTTTATTAACTCCGTTTAATCTATAGTTTATATTTTTTAAATAAATATCTATAAAATGAAGGCTATTATTAATAAGACTTAGTTTTTTAAAATACTTCTTGGCAAGAAGTAGATTATTAGTATAGTAATAGCATAAAGCAATTTCCATTAAGAATTTTTCTGAGTGAATAAAATACACATCCTTTTTTATTAAAGAAAGCTTTTCTAGATAGATAAGAGCTTTATCATATTCATGCCTTTGAGAAAAAATAAGACCAAGTCTATACATACAGTAATAATTTAAATCATTTAAGGAAAGAGACTTAGTAAAGTATTTTGCTGCTTTATCATATTTTTTTAAGGATAAAAAATAATCACCATATATTCTAAAAAGCTCATAATCATTATCATAAATTTTATATGCTTCAGATAAATAATTAAGAGTTTCATTTATATTATTATCTAACGAGTAGAATGCAAGACTTCTTAATTTAAGGTACTTATCTAAATTTTCAGCATTAATATTTTTTAAATGGCTATATGATAATGGATGTAGTTCATATAAGTTTTTGAAAAGAATGTCTATATTTAGGTTAGTATATAAGTGAAAAAGCTCTTTTTTTCTATCTAGCCATTTAAAGTGATTAGAGAATAAGATAAATACTTCGTTAGGAATGAACTTATGAGTTGTTAGATATTCAATGATTATTTGTTCAATATAAAAAGAAAGGTTTTCTAAAGAGAATATCTGATAACTTAATAAGTCTTTCCAGTTATTAATATCTATTCTTAGTTGGAAGTTAGTATAAATTTCATTTAATTTATTAATAAGTAGAGTTTCTTTTGTAGTAATAAATCTTTTATACATTGGTGCTGAAGTGATTTTATCATTAGGTGGATTTTTTATTTTTTCTTTGATAGCATTAATATATTTTTTAATAGATGCATTTAGGGGGGTTAACTTATTTAATAATTGGAATAAATCTAAAGCTTTAATATATTCATAAGAATAATAATAGCTTAAAGCTAAATCAGTTAATGCATCAATATCAAGATTATTTTTTAATTTTGAAGTGTATTTTTCAAGGCAAAGAATTGCTTTAGTATATTGTTTTGTTTTTACTAAAAGATGCCCAAAACTCGCTAAGCAGTACATATCAGAGCTATTTATTTCTAAAGCCTCTCTAAAATATCTTAAGGCGCTTATGGTGTCATTTTTATTAAGGTAATAGGCACCAAGAAGTCTTAATAAATCCAAATCATAAGAGTAGATAGTATAGGCCTTACTAAGATATTCAATAACATTCTTATCACTAATATAAATAAATGCTTTTTCTCGGAGTTCAAGATATTCTTCTATTTTATCTTTGCTGATGGTTGAAAGATAGTTATAGCTTAAATTAAGAGGATGATTTATTTCTTGTAGTAGATAATCAATGGTATTTTTAGGATATTTTTTATATAGCTCAGCTTCTCTTTCATTAAATTTTAAATATTTATCAAAAAGCAAAAATATTTCATGAGGTATATATCTATGAATAAAAATATAATTTATTAAATCATTTTCTAAAACATTTAGTATTTCTTTATTGATAAACATATAAGATTTTAATAATTCTATCCAGCTATCAATATTGAATCTTAAGACTGGATTGGTGTATATATAGTTAAGATTATAATTAAAATCAGATATGTAATTTTTATTATCTAATGAGTCATCACAATAGCTTTTGATATTTTCATAAGTATAATCAATTGAATTGTTAGATAAGCATTTAGACATATCTTTTACTGAAGTATTTACCAGTGACATTGCTTTTACATAAGCATTTGTCAGTATTGTATATTCATTAGTATCTTTTTCAAGGTTATAGCATTTTATTAATCTTGAATATGCTTTTTTTATTTCCCTTAAATCTTTTGTAGGATTAATTTCTAGTACGGTCCAACAACTCATATAATACTCCTTTCATTTATGAAAAGTAATATAATTATCATAACATAAATTGTATAAAAATGGAAATGGATATGAAAAATTTATATTTATATAAGTATAAAGTAGATATTTTAAAATAATAAGTGAAAAAATAATATAAAAAAATAAAATGACATAAAGTATGTAAAATTGAGGACAAAATTTAGTTGCAAATCATATATTAAATTGTCAGATAATAATTATAAAATTAATAAGGAGAGAGCATATATGCTAATTGATATAGTTCTTGTTTATGCCGTAGGCAGAGGCGGATTAGAAAATGTTATATCAAAAGTATATAATGGATTAGTTAAGAAAGGGCATAGAGTTAGAGTATTTCAAGCATATAGGCCGGAATATATTGAGTGGGAAAGAAATTTTGACGAAATATATTATTATGGTGAAGATATTCCTTTTTCTATGATAAATTCAGGATTACATCAATATGCAATGAAATATAGACAGGCTATTGAAGAAAAGGGAAGGCCAGATATAGTTATTGCAACTCAATCCACCAGTTTGAGTTATATTTGTAATGTTGCCTTAAACGGGAAAAATTATAATGTAATTCCGCAAATTTCTTGGTTGCATGGACCTGTAAGTGCCTATGGAGGTAGAGAACTTTTAAGCTTTAGTAATTCACATATGGCATTATGTAATAAGTTAGGTGATGATTTAGCATTAGCTTTAGATAGAGAAAATATATATGTTGTGGGAAATCCAGTACAGATTAAGAATTTAGATGTTATAAATAGACCTAAAGAAATACTGACCATATTATCATTAGGAAGGTTGAGTCCAGAAAAGGATATTGAGACTTTAATTAATGCTTTAGCAATTTTAAAAAAGCCATGGAGGCTTATAGTAGTTGGTGATGGGGGACATTATTCTACTTTAAGAACTTTGGCAGAAGAAAAGAATATCAATGAAAATATTCAGTGGACTGGATGGCATGAAAATCCTTGGGATACTGTTAAGGAAGCATCTGTTACAGTAATTTCATCATTATATGAAGGTTTTTCAATGACTACAGCTGAATCATTAGCTAGAGGGATTCCAGTGGTTACTACTAAATGTGGTGGTCCAGAAGATATGGTGGTTGAAGGCGTTAATGGATGGTTATACCAAGTAGGTGATTATATTAGATTAGCAGAAATATTATCTAAAATTCAAGATGGTAAATATATTTTGCCAAAGGCAGAAGTTTGTATTGATTCAATACAGAAGTTTGATGAACAAGTAGTTATAAATAAAATTGAAGAAGTGATAATAAAAACTTATTATAAATTTTATGGTTTTACACGTGTAAGATAAAGAAGTTAGGTGAAAAAAGATGTTAATAGATATAGCATTATACTATGTTGGAGGACGAGGTGGAGTAGAAACTGTTACTACAAAAGTATATGAAAATCTTAAGAAAAAAGGTCATAGGGTAAGGGTGATTATAGCATATGTTCCTCCTTACTTAAAATGGATAGATTCCTTAGGTGAAGTTTATTATTATGGAAATGAAATGAAAAATGATTCGTATGAATATTTAGGAGAAAGCTATAAACAACTTATGGAGAAAATAGGATTACCAGATATATGTATTGCAGCTCATATACCATTTCAAAGCTATATATGTAGTTTAGGTATTAATTGGGAAAAAACAGATAAAGTCATACCAATTTTATCTTGGATCCATGGAGATATAAATATTTATAAAGATCCATTTTTAATAAGCTATGCTAAGGCGCATTTGGCGATAAGTTCGGCAGTTGGTGATGGAATAAGAAGCTATGATAAGGAAAAAAATATATATTTAGTTAATAATCCAATTAGTATAAATAAGGAAAACATTATAAAAAGACCGCAGGATGGTATTTTTAAAATTTTAAGTGTTGGAAGGCTTGAAGAAGAAAAAAATTTATTTATGCTTATGCATGCTTTAAATAAGATAAGAGGAAAATGGAAAGCTAATATAATTGGTGATGGTAGTAAAAGAAAGGTATTAGAAAATGTTGCTAAAATATTAAGAATAAATGAAAATATAAGTTGGAGTGGGTGGAAAGAAGAACCGTGGAAAGATATAGATGAAGCTAGTATATGTATTTCAACTTCAAATACAGAGGGATTTTCTATGGTTCTAGCAGAAGCTTTATCAAGAGGTATACCAGTTATATCAACTAAATCTGGGGGACCTAAAGATATAGTTCAAGATGGAGTTAATGGGTGGCTTGTTGATAAAAATGATTATTTTAAGGTTGCAGAAATAATAAATAATATAATAAACAACAAAATAGAATTGCCTTCACAAGAAGTGTGTATATCATCAGTAGAAAAATTTGATGAAAATAAAGTTGTTTCAAATATAGAAAATGCAATTATTAAAGAATTAAAATAATAATTTAATTAGTTTATGATTAAGTGTAAAAGAAAAAACTCTAATTATATTAATTAAAGTATTTTTCTTTTACATAATTTGCATATATTTTATAAACATTTATGGAATAAGTTACGAAAGTAATAATATGAACAAAATTTTAAATTAACAAATGATAATGAAGACAATATAAAGTTTTTGGTATTAGCAGTAATATAGTTGTTGTGATTAGCAATAACTTTTTTAACATAATTATAAAAAGAAAAAGGTGAATTAAAATTTATGGAAGAGTTAAAAAGAACAATTAATGATATATTTAGTGAAGAAATAATAAAATTAGTTATAAGTAACAAGGTTAATAAAGATGTAAAATATAATAAGATAAATATTCTTTTAAAGGAAATTAAAACTAAAAAATATTATCAAATAGAAAAGTTTACAGATAAACAGGTATTTCACAAAAATATATCATTGGAGGAAATTAAATCTGTGGTATTAGAATATACATCAGGAAATTACAAACAATTCACAGCTTGGTCAAATGTAACTACATATGATGTGAAGATTTCTAAAAAAGGAAAGGTACATTGTAGCAAGAAAGATGGAAATAACGAAAAATTTGCTAAAAAGGGACATAATAAAGAAAAGAATTATATACTTAAAGAAGGAATGATAATAGAACCGTTAATAGACTTAGGTGTATTTACTAAAGAAGGAAAAGTGATAAATTCTAAATATGACAAGTATAAGCAAATAAATAGATTTATAGAGATAATTGACGATGAGATAAAGAAGAATGATTATAAGGAACTTACAATATTAGATTTTGGTTGTGGAAAATCATATTTAACATTTGTTTTATATTACTATTTCGTAGAAATTAAGAAGATTGATGTAAAAATGATTGGTTTAGACTTAAAAGAAGATGTAATAAAAAAATGTAACGATATTGCTAAAAATTATGGATATAAAAATTTAAGTTTTGAACTAGGTGATATTAATGGATATAAGTATAATAATAATGTAGATATGGTTATTACACTTCATGCCTGTGATACAGCCACAGATTATGCTTTATATAATGCAATAAAGTGGAATGCAAAAATGATTTTCTCAGTTCCTTGTTGTCAGCATGAATTTAATGCTCAAATGAAAAGTGATAATTTTTCAATATTAACTAAGTACGGCATAGTAAAAGAAAGAATTGCTGCATTAATGACTGATAGTGTAAGAGCAAATCTTTTGGAATGTGCTGGGTATAAAACTCAATTATTAGAGTTTATTAATATTGCACATTCTCCTAAAAATATTTTAATAAGAGCATCAAAAGCCAATATATCACAAGAAAAACAAGAGAAATCTTTAGAGGAAGTAAAATCATTAATTAATGAATTTAATGTGAGTCCTACGTTATATAAATTATTAAAAGAAGATAAAATAATATAAAAAAACTTCCAGTAGTTTTAGCTACTGGAAGTTTTTTTATTAAATTGTAACAAAGCTATAATGATATATAAATAATCAATATTCAAACTAATATTATAAAAATATGAATAAAATCAAAAAAAATACATTAATGTATATTTTTATAAAATATTATGATAAAATCAGAGTATTATTAACATTTGGAGGTAGTTTATGGGAAAAGTAAATAATAAATATGGTTTAGTAGCTTTAAGCAGTGTATTTGCCTTAAGCATGTTTGGCTGTACTAAAGTAGGATCAGCAGCAGAAATGGGAAGATACATAGAAGAATTCTATGATGCACCAGAAGGAATTTATGATGTAAGAGACTTAAGAGTTCTTTCAGATGGTACTATAGGAATGTTAGCGTATGGGGAAAAAGAAATTGAACTTTATATATCAGACGATGAATGTCAAAACTGGAATAGAAAAGAGATAAATTTACCACAGGGTGATTCGGAAAATAGCATGCTATCAGTAAATAATGCTATTTTGTCAAAAGATGGAAACATTTTTATTTCATATTATTTTTATGATTACATGAAATCTGAAGAAGATGAAAATTTAAAAGAGGAATCAGTGGATGACAATGCAGAAGATGCTACAGATGATAAGTATTTTGAACCAGAATACAAATATGCATTTATAGATGATGAAGGGAGTATACATGATATTTCTTTAGATGAAATTTCTCAAAATACAGCAGAAGATGAGGAGATGTCTTATAGTAGATATTATTATACATTTAAGTTTGCTAAGAATGGAGACATTGTATTCTCCAATGATAATGGAATGATATATCAATTAGATCCAGCTAGTGGTGAGATAAAAAATGAATTTGTTTTAGATGATTCATATATTAGTGATTTTACTACTGTAGGAGATTCTTTAGTTATTGTTGGAGGTAATTCTGTAAAGGAATATAGTTTAGAAAGTGGTAAAGAACTAGGAAATATTAAACCTTTAGAAAGTGAAGTATTATATGAAAATAACTCAAATTTCTATGGTATTTCAAATATATTTTCTGATGATGATAAAACTATATATTATACTAGTACCACAGGGCTTTATAAGTATAAATTAGGTGAAAAGGAAGTAGAGCAAATCATAGAAGGGTCATTAAGCTCTATAGGTGATGACAATATGCATATTAGTACGTTTGTAGTAGGCAAAGATAATACTTTCTTGGCTTGTGGACAAGATTATAACAGCTATGAAGTTGGTACAAGTATCATAAGGTTTACTTATTCAGCTGATACACCAAAGGTTCCAGAGAATCAAATAACAGTTTATTCATTATATGAAAATTATCAGATAAGACAAAATATAGTGCTATATCAAAAAGCTAATCCAGATATATATATTAAGCTTGAAATTGGTACTTCAGGTGAGGATGCTGTTACAGAATCAGATGCTTTAAGAACTTTAAATACTGAGATAATGGCAGGTAAGGGTCCAGATATAATATTACTTGATGGTATGTCAGAAGCATATTTTGAACAAGGATTATTAGAAGATATAAGTGATGTTATAGCAGATTATACAAAGAATGACTTATTATTTGAAAATATAATAGATGCATATACAGATAAAAATGGAAAAGTATATTCAATTCCAACAAAGATTACAATTCCAGTAGTGGTAGGAAAAACTGAATATGTAAGTTCAGTTACTGATTTACAGACATTAAGTGCAGCATTAGTTAAATCAGCAGAAAACTCTGGTAAAGCCAATGATGATAAATATGTTGAAATGTATACTCCATCAATGTTAGTCAGTATGCTTTACTATGCTAATGGTAGTACTTGGTTAAATGAGGATAATACAATAAATGAAGATAATATAAAAGAATTTTTAGAGGAAACAAAAAATATATATGATGCATATTTAGCTACTTATGATGAAGCTCAATATGAAGAATATAAGGAAAGTATGCAGTCTTATATAGATGAATATGGTGAAGATATAGGGATTTATTATTTAGATAATTATTTAAATCCGATGAGTATTATGAATGAATCGTCTAAAAAGCTTGCAGTAGGGGTTATTAGTGGAAGAGATTTTATAGAGTATATGTATTCTTTAAGTAAAGGGAATCAAGATATATCTTATGCTTTAATTAATGGACAAACATCAGGAGTATTTGTTCCAAAAAACTTAATGGGTATTAATGCTAAAAGTGATAATAAGAAAATGGCTAAGAAGTTTATTTCTTATTTATTAAGTGAAGAAAGTCAAAGTAAAGAATCTTATGATGGTTTACCTATTAATAAAGCAGCTTTTGATAAAATTTCAGAATATCCATATGCCGATGAATTTGTTGGAGAAAATGGAGAAGGTTATAGTGAAGATCAATCTATTGGTACATGGGGATTTTCAAATGAAAATGGAACAACAGTGGAATTAAAAGTGTATTGGCCAACGAAAGAATATTTTAACAACTTTAAAGCTGAAATAGAAAGTTTAAAGTCGCCAGTTACAGTTAATACTATTGTTTTAGAGGAAGTGGCAAAAGCCTTTGATAAATATGCAAATGGAAATGCGACATTAGATGAAGTTGTTAAGAATATAGGCGATAATATTGATTTAATATTGGCGGAATAGTATGGAAAAGTTAAAGAAAAGGAAAAGAAAAAAATATGAAATGGAAGGGTGTTTTTTTATCCTTCCAAGCTTAATTGGGGTAAGTATATTTATTTTAATTCCATTTGCAGATGTGGTCATAAGATCTTTTCAAAGTCCAATAACTAGAGAATTTGTATTTTTTAAAAATTATATGGAGGTATTTAAAAATGCAGCTTTTAAGTTAGCAGCAACAAACACCATAAAGTTTGTTTTTATATGCATTCCATTATTACTGATAATTTCTCTTATTATAGCAGTATTAATGCAGAGGTTTGTAAGAAATGCTTATATAATAAAGACAGCTTTTTTAATACCAATGGCTGTGCCTATAGCTTCCATAGTATTGATATGGAAAATAATTTTTCATGAAAATGGGGCATTAAGTTCATGGTTAGTTAAAGTAGGGGGTCATGGATTTGACTGGATGAACACTAAATTTGCCTTTTGGATATTAGTTTTTAGTTATATATGGAAAAATCTTGGTTATAATATTGTTTTATGGCTAGCTGGTTTAAGCTGTATACCTGAAAGTGTATATGAAGCTGCTAGAGTTGATGGGGCCAGTGAATGGAAATGTTTTACACAAATAACTCTTCCTAATTTGAAGACTACATTATATACAGTAGCAGTGCTATCTCTTTTAAATTCCTTTAAGGTATTTAGAGAAGCTTATCTTATTGGTGGAGATTATCCTGATAAAAGTATGTATGTATTGCAGCATTTATTTAATAATTGGTTTAGAGATTTATCCTTTGGCAAAATGTCAGCAGGTTCAGTGATTATGGCTATAGTGATATATATTCTAATAGCATTATTACAAAAAGTATGGGAAAGAGAAAATTAAAGAAAGGTAGATAATATGAAAAAGAAAATAATAACTTTACTTTTATTTATTTTAGCAATGATAATGTGTTTTCCTATAGTATTTCTACTTTCAGGATCTATTATGGGAGCTGCAGAAATCAAAGAGTATTTGGGACCAGTATTAAATGATGGGAGCGGATATGTTACTTGGAGTGTACTACCAAAGTATGCTACTTTAAGATCATATGTAGAGCTTTTACTAGATACACCAAAGTTTTTTGTGATGTTTTGGAATTCTGTAGGTATGACAGTAAGTATTTTAATTGGACAGTTAGTAGTATCAGTAACAGCAGCCTGGGGATTTGCACGATATGAATTTCCATATAAAAAACTGCTATTTACTTTATATATAGTGCTGATGCTTATGCCTTTCCAAGTAACAATGCTTTCCACATATTTAGTGCTTGATAAGATTAAACTTATAAATACAGCAATGAGTATAGTGTTACCAGCAGTTTTTTCTACATTTCCTGTATTCATAATGTATAGATTTTTTATAAGTATTCCAGAAAGCATTATAGAATGTGCAAGACTAGATGGGGCTAGCGAGTTTAAAATTTTTATCAAGATTGGAATACCTCTTGGAAAGCCTGGAATTATGTCAGCAATGATACTTGGATTTTTAGAGTATTGGAACTTAATTGAACAGCCATTAACATTTTTAAAGGATAAGAGCCTTTGGCCTTTATCATTATATCTACCTAGTATTGGTCTGGAAAGTGCAGATGTAGCATTTGCAGCATCTGCTGTAACATTAATAACAGCAATAATAGTATTTTTTGCTGGTCAAAGTCATCTAGAGCAGGGAATAGCAGCAACGGCAGTAAAGGAATGATAGTATGAAGATAAAAGAAATAATAAAATATCAGTGGAAAAGCAAGACAAATAAAACCTTACAGCAAAAAGCCTTGAAGCTTTTAGCCTACTTTTTAGTACTAATGGTTATCCTTACTATATTATCAAGATTTGCAGATTCTTTATTGATACCAATTGTAAAGGTTGAAACATCAAAAGGAATGACTATTACTCATGAAGTTGAGGTAGATGGAAGTATAATTCAAAATAGAGAAGAGGGTATTGCTGTAGTGGAAAATTTAAAGGTTTCATATGTAAATGTATATCCAGGTAGTGAAATTAAAGCAGGGGATACATTGTTTGAAATAGATTTAACAGATTTAAAATCACAGATTCAGCAAATTGAAAGTCAAATATCTGAAAAGGAAAAGAATTTATCTAGAGCTACGGAGGATTATAATTTAGCAGTATCTAGGCAAGATAAAATAATTTCAGATGCATTAGCGGCATATAAGGAAGCTGAGGCTTTAGTTAACAAATATAATAATGCCAGTGAACAGGAAAAGCAATCATTAGATAAGGAAAGTATTGAATATGATTATAACTTAAAGAAATCGGCTTATGATCAAGCTACGAATGATAAAAGTAACAATCTTTTAGCAGAAAAGAGAACTTTAGAAGATATTAAGGAAGCATCTAATACTGATGAGCTTAAAAAGAAGCTTGAAAGCCTTAAAAAAATTGAAGGAGCAGAAGGAAAGATTGTATCAGAGAAGGAAGGTATTATAACTAATGTAGTAGTAACGGTAGGAGATATCACTAGTGGAGGAAGTACAGTATATTTAGCAGATAAAGAATCAGGATATAAGTTTGTAGCGGAATTATCTAAGGATTTAAAAAAATATGCTAAGCAAGGGCAATCAGTTGTATTGAAAATAGGTAGTTCCAATAATGAAATAGGAGATATAACCATAGATAGTATAAGTAAAAGTGAAAGTGATAATTATAATATTTCAGTGATACTACCAGTTGGTATAGGAGAAATAGGTGACTTAGGTAAGCTTACTTTATCTAGTAAGAGTAAGAAATATCAAGTATGTGTACCGTTAGAAGCATTGCATCAAGAAGGGCAAGATAAATATTATATCTTAGTGGTAGGAGAAGAAGAAACTATACTAGGAACAGAAAAAGTTGCTATAAGAGTTGATGTATCTATTGCAGATAAAAATGATACTTATGCAGCTTTAGAAGAAGGTACTATAAGCAATAGTCAGAAAATAATAATTAGTAGCAATAAGACTATAAAAGAAGGCGATAGAGTTCGTTTGGAGGAAGAATAAATGAAAAGGGTATTTAGCCATGTAATTAAGATAGCTTTAGTTTTGGCTATGATTATATGCTGGGTTTTATCTATAGGATACACCAATAGATTAGCTTCAGTAAAAAATACTTTTAACATATATTTTGATGAAGAAGAATATCTTCCTGCTGATATTTATAAAATGCAGAAAGAAGAAAAAGATAAGGGAAACTCTCTAGTATTTACAGGATGGCATGAAAAAGAAAAGCAAACAGTATTAAATAGTAATTTTAATAGAAGGGTAGAAAGTAACATAATATTTATTTGTGGGCAGTCTTCTCTTGTGGCAGAAGGACCTATATTATTTGAAGATGATATAAAAGGGTGCTTAATTGATGAAGAAACAGCATACAAGCTTTTTGGTAGCAATGACGTCATAGGTAATACAATTATTTATGATAGTGGAGAATTTATTATTAGAGGCATCCATAGAGCAATGGAAGATACTATAATAATGAAGGCAGAAAGTGATTCAAAAGATAAAATTCAAGGATTACTTATGGATATAAGCAATGATGGTATAAAAAATATAAAGCTTATAAGTGAGAGATATGGTGTAAAAGAATATGGCGTTAATTCTACAGTTTATTATAACTTAGGAAAAATGTGTACAAGTATGTTTCCATTGATAATATTGTTGATTATAGTATGGAGTGCTTTAAAAAAAGCTATTGAAATTAAAGATAGACCAGTATTGTTCATATTTAGTATTATGATGATAATAGTATGGATAACTGCATTCTTTTGTATAACAAGATACAAAATATCTATTCCAGTGGATATTCTTCCAAACAAATGGTCTGATTTTGATTATTGGAGTAAATTTTTTCAAGAATGTATGGATAAGATAAAATATGTTATTTATATGAAGAAATATATGCTTGATATTTATGTAATTTCATATTTAAATAAAATATTTTTATGCACTATAATAGCCATAATACTATTTTTCGTAAATAAGAGAAATATTGAGATTAACTCTATGAAAGAATTATTTATAAGTATTATTGCGTTATTTATTATTACTTTTATGGCTATTTATATATTAAAAGAAAGTATATTTATTAACAAATCTTCAGCGGTAATATGGCTTATATATCCATATTATTTATTATATAGATATGTATATTTGATTAAAGAGCAGTTTTTAAAAAGAATACTAAGATGAATTATGTATTAGAAAGTTTTAATCTATTGAAAAGTTTATAGAAAATAATAAATAAATGTATATTTTATTTGCACATTTAAAATCTTTATGATATATTAAATTTATAGATAAATAATAATTATTAATTAATAATCAATATAGAGGAGAAATAATTATGTTAGATCAAAAGACAAGAGATATAATAAAAAGTACTGTACCAGCATTAAAAACTCACGGATTAGAAATAACAACTACTTTCTACAAGAATATGTTTGCTAATAACCCAGAAGTAAAACCTTTATTTAATATGGACAAGCAAGATTCTGGTGAACAACCAAAAGCTTTAGCAATGACAATATTAGCTGCAGCTCAAAACATAGATAATCTTCCAGCTATTTTACCAGTAGTTAAGAAAATTGGAGAAGTTCACTGTAATAAAGAAATTCAAGCTGAACATTATCCAATAGTAGGAAAAAATCTTTTATTAACTATAAAAGAAGTATTAGGAGATGCAGCTACTGATGAAGTTATGGAAGCATGGGAAAAAGCTTACCAAGTAATTGCTGATATATTCATTTCAGTTGAAAAAGAAATTTATGAAACAAGAAAATAATCTAAAGAGATTGTATTAAAATAATATTTGATATTTCGTAGATAAAAAAGGGGATTTGCATTAAAAATCCCTTTTTTTAATGTAATATTATTATGAAATATTCCATTTATATAATTTTAAGATTTATTTATTTGATATATAATAGATATTATTAAAAAATAATTGTAAAGGAAGATACTATATGACAGAAATGATAAAGAAACCTGAATTATTAGCTCCAGCAGGTAGTTTGGAGAAATTAAAAATAGCATTTCAATATGGAGCAGATGCAGTATATTTTGGAGGAGGAGCCTTTTCACTAAGAGCTACGGCACAAAAGTTTACATATGAAGAAATGAAGGAAGGAGTAGAATATGCACATAGTTTAGGAAAAAAAATCTACTGTACAGTTAATATAATGCCTAAGAATAGCGAAATAGATGCTTTAATTGAGCACTTAAAAAAGCTAGATGAAGTTGGAGTAGATGCTGTTTTAGTTTCAGATTTAGGTGTACTAGCGTTGGTTAAGAAGTATACTAATTTAGCAATACATATAAGTACACAAGCAAACACAACTAATTATGCAGCTTGTAATATGTGGGAAGAGCTAGGCGCTGAAAGGGTAGTACTAGCAAGAGAAAGCACACTGCAAGATATTAAAGATATACGTAAAAATATTTCTCCAGAGTTAGAACTTGAAATATTTGTTCATGGAGCAATGTGTATTTCTTATTCAGGAAGATGTCTTTTATCAAGCTATATGACAGGAAGAGATTCCAATAGAGGTGCATGTGCACAAAGTTGTAGATGGAAATATTATTTAGTAGAAGAAAAAAGACCTAATGAATACTTTCCAATAGAAGAAGATCAGCATGGAACTTATATAATGAATTCAAAGGATTTATGTATGATTGAGCATATACCAGAGCTTATGCAAGCAGGAGCACAATCATTAAAAATAGAAGGAAGAAATAAAAGTGAATATTATTTAGCACTAGTTGTTAAGGCGTATAGACAGGCAATAGATTTATACTGTGAAGATCCAGAAAACTATAAGTTACCTAAAGTATTATTAGATGAAATGTATAAAGTAAGCCATAGAGAATACCATACTGGTTTCTTCTTTAATGAGCCAAAGCATGAAGGAATAATTTATAAAACAAATAACCATGTAAGAGAATATGATGTAGTGGCAATTGTTCATGAATATGATGAAGAAACTCAAATAGCTACATGTAAGCAAAGAAATAAGTTCTCAATGGGAGAAAAGGTAGAAATACTTTCTTCAAACTCTGATGGTGGAGAATTTGTAGTAGAAGAAATTTATGATTTAGAAGGAAATAAATTAGAATCATGCCCACACCCTGGAATGATGTGCAAAGTTAAGATTCCATACAAAGTAGAAAAAAACAGCTTTATTAGAAAAGAGCTTGTTTAATATACATTAAGGAACAATTTTATTGATAAAAAAGGCGAATTTTGTTAAAAAATTGTTTTATTATTAAAAATATAGCTTTCTTTAACGGTTCATATCCTTTACTAATTGTATATATGAAATTATAATATTACTGTGAAAAAAATAAATTTAAGAATTTAGTTTATTATTCTAAATAATAAACAATAGGGGGAATACATATGAAAAGTTTACTTTTAGTTACGTCGCCACCAGCTTGTGGAAAGACATTTGTTTCAAAAGAATTAGCGAAAGCGTTAAATCCAATAGTATACTTAGATAAAGATACTTTAATTGGATTATCTAAGCAAATCTTTGTTGTTGCTGGAGAAGAGTATAACAGAAGTTCCGATTTCTTTGAAGAGCATATAAGAAATTATGAGTATGATGTAGCGTTAGATTTAGCTTTAGAAGCTTTAAACTACTGTGATACAGCACTAGTAAATGCTCCATTTACTAGAGAAGTAAGAGATAAAGAATATATGGATAACTTACGTGAAAAACTTGCAGAAAGAGATGTTGAGTTAGTAGTAATATGGGTAGAAACAGATCCAGAAGTATGTCACCAAAGAATGATTGAACGTAATTCTGATCGTGATACTTGGAAACTAGAAAATTGGGACAAGTATATAAGCAGGTGTAATTTTGAAAAACCAGATATTCCAGGACTAATGGTATTTAAAAATTCATCAACAGAAGAATTCAATGAATCAATAGAATCAATGGTAAAACATTTTAGAGGATAATTTTATTCTTTTGTGTTAGAAAATAATCATCAATCTAATAAAAAAAGTAGATAAAATTAAACTTATCTACTATTTTTTATTAGCTATAATTTATATATGATTTTTAACATTTATAATATGCGTATCTTTGATATATACTCTAGGAAGTCTAGATTTAAGCATACATGTAACTTCGTAATTGATAGTGTCAAGTTTTTTGGCCATATCATCTGCATTATATTTAAGACCATTTTTTTCGCCAAGAAGAATTACTTCATCACCAATTTTTACATCTGGAATATTTGTTACATCGATCATAAATTGATCCATGCATATGCGGCCTATGATAGGAGCAAATTCACCTTTAATTATTACTTTACCATTTTCAGCAAGTTTTCTTAAATAACCATCGGCATAGCCAACAGGTATAGTAGCCACAATTGTTTCATTACTAGTTTTGAATGTTCTGCCATAACTTACATACATATCTTTTTCTAGAGTTTTTACATTAGTTATTGTTGCTTTTAAGGTTAAAGCAGGCTTTAAAGCAAGGTTATTTTTATCTATTTCATCGGAAGGATAATAACCGTAAAGGATTATTCCGGCCCTGACAGCATCTAAATAAGTATCAGGTAAATCAATAATAGCACCACTATTAGCTACATGCTTAAGAGGAATATCTATACCTCTTTTTTTTAGTGTATCCATCACTGATAGCATTTTAGTAAATTGCTCATGACTATATTCTTTATCTTTTTCATCTGAAGTAGAGAAATGAGTGAAAATTCCTATTACCTCAATTCCTTCTAAGGAACAAATTTCAGTTATGTTATCAATTGATTTTTCATTAGGCAAGAAGCCAATTCTCCCCATTCCAGTATCAATGGCAATGTGAATTTTAGCCTTTTTATTAAGGGTTAAGGCTATTTTTGATAACTCTTTTGCATAATCTAAATCATAAACAGTTTGTTCAATATTATTATTAATAAGCTCTTCACCTAAGTATAAAGGTGTAAAACCTAAAATCATTACAGGTGCAGTTATCTTATTATCTCTTATTTCAAGAGCTTCTGAAATCATGGCAACAGCAAAGCGAGAAACCCCATTTTCCAGCAAGGTTGGAATTATATCTATGACTCCATGACCATAACAGTTTGCTTTTACCACTGCAATTAAGTCTTTATCGCCAATTAATTTTTTTATATTTCTTGTATTATAAGCTATTGCATCTAAATCTATTTCAGCCCATGCAGGTCTTAAAATCTTTTTCATTAATAACACCTCGTATAAATTTTTAACTCTAAAAGTATTATATTACAAATATATAATAAAGATAAGAACCACTAGGGATATTAATTAAGCTTATAGTGGTTCCTTTATATATAAGATATAAATTATAAGAAGTATATGGTATAATTTATGTATTATACTAAAATTGATAATGATTTATAATATTTTTCAACGCTCAACAAAAGTTTTCCAGATATTAAACAATGAGGAAGATGTAAAGCAATATAGAGTAGAATTTAATATTCTAAAAAATCAAAAAATATTTGACAAGAAAGAGGAAATTGTTTTATGATGAAGGATTTAATTTATACTATACCTAAAGAAAAACATACTAAGGAAAATATCAAAGCCATATTAAAAAGTCATTCAGAAATTAAATTTGTTTCATTTGTAGGTGTTGACTTATCAGGAAATGATACAGATGAAAAAATACCAGTAAGTCTTTTTTTAGATGATTTAGAATCATTTATCAATGGAGTTGCTGTACAGACAGATGGATCTTCTGTTGTGCTTCCAGGAATAGCAACTCTTAATAATGCTAAAGTTGATATGATAGCGGATTTAAATGCAAAATGGTTTGTTGATTATAATTATGATTTTATGGATCCAGAAACCCAAAAACCAATTGGTACATTAAGAATTCCTTGTTTCTTATACCACGATAATAAGGCAGTAGATTCAAGAAATATACTTAGCTCTTCCATAGAAACATTTAAGGGCAATCTATGGAATATATTTGATAATCATCCTGAAGTTCTAGCAGGATATAATATATCTAGGGATGATGTAGAAGAAATTATAGTTACTTCAGCCACTGAATTAGAATTTTGGGTTAAAACTCCTAATGATGTAGCTGAAATAGAACAGTTATCAACATCGCAAGAATTACATGAACATTATTGGACTAGAACAAAAGGAAGTGTTCGTACAGCTTTAGAAGAAACACTTATACTGATGGAACTTTATGGATTTGAGCCGGAAATGGGCCATAAGGAAGTAGGTGGAGTTAAGGCTAAGCTAAGCTCAAGTGGTGATTTTAATCATGTAATGGAACAAATAGAAGTTGATTGGAAATATGCAGATGCTGTTCAAGCAGCAGATAATGAATTATTTGTAAAGATACTTGTACAGGAAACATTTAGAAGAAGAGGATTGGAAGTTACGTTCATGGCCAAACCAATTGATGGAGTAGCAGGTTCAGGAATGCACGTGCATTTAGGAGTGAGCTTAAAGCTTAAGGATGGCAAGAGAATCAATTTATTCCATACTGATAAAGAACACTTTTTATCAATTATTGGCTATGGTGCCTTAATGGGAATATTAAAGAACTATGAAGTTATGAATTCATTTATTTCTTCAACTAATAATTCATTAAAGAGATTAAAACCAGGATTTGAAGCACCAGTATGTATTGTAACATCACTAGGAATTTCACCAAGCAATCCTTCAAGAAATAGAAGTATATTAGTTGGCTTGATAAGAGATTTAGCAAGTCCATTAGCTACAAGGTTTGAACTTAGATCACCAAATCCTCATTCCAATGTTTATTTAACAATGGCCACATCGTATATGGCAATGCTTGATGGTATACTATATGCAGTAAATAATAATAAATCTCAAGATGATTTATTAGCTGAAATATCTAAAAAATCAGGGGAAGCTGCAGATTATTTAGAAAAAGATAGAGAGTATAGAAGTGAAGAGGATGTCTTCGAAGCATTTAGTGATGAAGAAAGAGATAAATACTTTGGTAAAGCACCAGCAACAATTTATGAAAATATCAGTGCCCTTGCTAAATATCCAGAAAAGGTGCAAGTATTAAAGAGAAATGATGTATTAACTGAACAACTGATAGATAGTGTAAAAATGGCAGTAACTAATAGATGGATTTTAGAAATAAGCCATAGAGTAATAAATAGCTATGGAGATAAGATAAGAGGATATAAGGCTCTACATTCAGTTGACAAGGCCTTAGATTTAGATATAACTAATTGGACTAATATAAATAATTTAAGAGTTTATATAATGAAAGACACATATACAAATAAGAGTTTATTCACTAGGATAAAAGAAGCTTTTGATAAGAAAGATTTAGAACTTGCTTCTAATCTGTATATAGAGTTAGAAGAAAAAATGGAAGAGCTAAGAAAGTTATACTCTTCATATAAGAGAAACCTATTAGATATTTAATATAATTATGAATGATGAACTTAAATTCATCATTCATAATTCATCATTATTATTGGAGATACTCATAGAATCACTCCTTAAAAATATACAATAATTTCCTATAAATATTTATTATCCTAAAAACACAATAAAAATCTGATTATCCGCTAAAACACAGTATCTATCAGCATTTTCAAGGGAACAAATACATCAATTTACTACTTATTTACTACCATTG